>CAYRAE010000096.1:4997-10569 GCA_964422175.1 uncultured Luteitalea sp.
GTTGCCGGTTGCGCTACACTTCGCGCATGCGTCGCTTACGCGTGCTCTGTCTGATGCACGACTACCTCGTGCCGCCCGACGATGACACGAAGTACGACACCAGCGTGCCCTGGAAGACCGAGTTCGACGTCAAGAACACGCTGGAAGTGATGGGACATGAAGTGAGAGTCGTGGGCGTGGCCGACGACCTCGCCGTGGTACGCAATGCCACCAAGGAGTTCGCGCCGCACATCGTCTTCAACCTGATGGAGAACTTCACCGAGGTCGGCGTGTTCGATCAGAACATCGTCAGCTACCTCGAACTGCTGAAGGTGCCGTACACGGGCTGCAATCCGCGCGGCCTCATGCTGTCGCGCGACAAGGCCCTCTCGAAGCAACTGCTCTCCTATCACCGCATCCCGGTGCCCGACTTCGCGGTGTTCCGTGTCGGGCGCGCCGTGCAGCGTCCCAAGCGCCTCACGTTCCCGCTCATCGTCAAGTCGCTCACGCAGGAAGCCTCCATCGGCATCTCGCAGGCGTCTGTGGTCGAGAGCGACGAGAAGCTGCGCGAGCGCGTGCACTTCATCCACCACAGCGTGGGCACCGACGCCATCGTCGAGCGCTACATCCCCGGCCGCGAGCTGTACGTCGGCATCGTCGGCAACCTGGCGCTGAAGGTGTTCCCGGTGTGGGAGCTGAACCTCGGCAACCTCCCGCGCGAGAACTGGCGCATCGCCACCGAGCGCGTGAAATGGAGCGGGCCGTACCAGGAGAAGCACGGCATCATGAGCGGTCCCGCGCAGGGCCTCGATGCCGGCCTCGTCGATCGGATCCAGCGGCTGTGCAAACGCGTCTACCGCACGCTCGATCTGAGCGGCTACGCCCGCATCGACCTCCGCCTCACCGACGAGGGGCGGGTCTACGTGCTGGAGGCCAACGCCAATCCGCAGATCGCGTACGGCGAGGACTTCGCCGAATCGGCCGAAGCCGCGGGCCTCGCCTACGATCAACTCCTGCAGCGCATCATCAACTACGGCCTCGCCTGGCGCCCGGAGCGCCGCGGCTGATCCCCGCCCCGCGCTCCTGATACAGTAGCCGGCGCTCATGCAGACTCCCCGGATCGCCCTCTGGCTGTTCGCACTGTACCTGGTCATCTACGTCGGCTTCATGGGCGTCAGCGCGTTCGCGCCTGGCCTGATGGCGGCCACGCCCCTGGCGGGACTGCCCGTCTCGCTCCTGTACGGCCTCCTGCTCATCGGACTGGCCTTCGTCCTCGCCGCGCTCTACGTGCGCGTGGCCCGCTGATCCCGTCATGGTCTACGTCACCTCGCCGCTCGCCGTCGGCGTGTTCCTCTCGTTCGTCCTCGGCGTCCTGATCCTGAGCTGGTGGCTCGGCCGGAGCGCGCGGACCGCGAGCGGCTACTACGCGGCGCACGGACAGATCCACTGGTTCGTCAACGGGATCGCGTTCGCGGGTGATTACCTGTCTGCCGCGTCGTTCCTCGGCATCTGCGGGATGATCGCGTTCTACGGATACGACGGCTTCCTCTATTCCATCGGCTACCTGGCCGGCTGGGTCGTCGCCCTCTTCGTCGTCGCCGAGCCGCTCAAGCGGATGGGCAAGTTCACGTTCGCCGACGCGCTCGACGCCCGCTTCCATTCGCGTGGCATCAAGCTCGCCGCCGCGATCAGCACGCTCGTCGTGAGCCTCTTCTACCTGATCCCGCAGATGGTCGGCGCCGGCGTGCTCATCAAGCCGCTGCTCGGCTTCTCGCACGCCGCCGGCGTCCTCATCGTCGGCGTGGTGGTCACGATCATCGTCGTCACGGCGGGCATGGTGTCGACAACGTGGGTGCAGTTCATCAAGGGCGGCCTGCTGGTGGCGTTCTGTCTGCTGTTGACGACGCTGATCCTGCAGCGCGGCTTCGAAGTCCCCGCCGACGTCGCGTCGACGCCACGGGAGGCATCGGCCGTGGAAGCCACCGGCCGGGTCGTGACCGATCCCGACTGGCCCGATAGCGCCTGGTTACGCGTGCAGGAGTCTTCCGGCGCCGTGCGCACGTGGCGCCGGCTGCCAGACGGACGCGTCCTCCGCACGCAGGTGGTGACGACGGGCCCTGCCGGTACGTACGTCGACGGTCTCCCGCAGGGCCTCGGACCAGGCCAGCAGGACCTGGCCCCCATAGGAGTCGTGACCGCCCTGCCGGGCGGCGCGACATCGTCGGGTGCGCTCGGCCCGCTCGCTTTCCTGCGCACGTTCAGCGGCAGCACGATCGAAACGTGGGCGTCCGAGCGTCGCGCGCTGTCTGACAGTCGCGTCGCGATGGTCTACACGCCGCGCACGCAGACGGGCGCCGACCTCCTGCAACCCGGCGCCAGCCCCACGTTCAGGGGCGTACGCAGCGACACGCTGTTCGACAAGCTCGACTTCCTCTCGCTGATGCTGGCGCTCTTCGCGGGCACGGCGTCGCTGCCGCACATCCTGATCCGCTACTACACCGTCAAGGACGTGATGGCCGTGCGCAAGAGCACGGTCGTGGGCATCGGCGCGATCGGCCTCTTCTACATCCTCACGCTGTACCTCGGACTCGGCGCCATGACGAGCGGCGCGCTCGACGTGACCAACAACAACATGGCCGCGCCGCTGCTCGCGCGCAGCTTCAGCAACCCGCTCTTCGCGATCATCTCCGCCATCGCCTTCACCACCGTGCTCGGCACCGTGAGCGGTCTCATCCTCGCGGCCAGTGGCGCGGTGGTGCACGACCTGCTCACGCACGTGCTGAAGATGGACCTCACCGACGATGCGAAGGTGCGCGCGGGGAAGATGGTGGCCGTGGCCGTGGGCCTGGTGGCGATGCTGCTCGGTGTCGCGTTCGAGAAGCTGAACGTATCGTTCCTGGTGGGCTGGGCCTTCAACGTCGCCGCGTCGGCCAATCTGCCGTCGCTCGTGATGCTCCTGTTCTGGAAGCGCACCACCAAGCAGGGCATCGTCGCGGCCATCCTCGTCGGCATGGTGAGCTCGCTCGCGTGGATCCTCTGCAGCGCGCAGGCCTTCCGCGACGTCTACGGCTGGGCGCCCGAGACCGCGCCCGTGCCGTTCAGCCAGCCCGGCATCGTCACGATTCCGCTCGGATTCCTCGTGCTCGTCGTCGTCTCGCTGCTCACCACGCCGCGACGTCCCGACGACAAATCTCCGGCCTGACGCCCGGCGCGCGGCCGGCCCGCCGGGGTTTCCTGTTATCCTTCCCGGGACGTCTCCGGCAGGCCTGCAGGACTTCTCCCGGCACCGGACACGACATTCGCCTGCGAAAGGACCAGGAACGTTTTGTCGGAAACCCGCCTCAAGATTGCCCTCTTCATCGACTTCGACAACATCGAGATCGGCGTCAAGACCACCCTCGGGGGTCACTTCGACGTCGGCGCTGTACTCGAAGCGATGAAGGAGCGCGGCGAGGTGGTCACCAAGATCGCGTACGGGGACTGGACCCGTGCCGGTGACTACAGCCGCTCCCTCACCCAGCACGCCATCCAGATGGTCCAGCGCAACCTGACGCCCGGCGGCGACAAGAACGGCGCGGACATCAACCTCGCGCTCGACGCGCTGGAGATGGCTTTCACCCACAGCCACATCAACGCCTTCGTGATCGTCGGCGGCGACAGCGACTTCATGGCGCTCGTCGAGAAACTGAAGCTCTACGATCGCCAGGTGTTCGTGGTCGGCGGACGCGCCTTCACCAGCGTGATCCTCCAGAAGAACTGCACCGAGTTCATCGCGTACGAGAACCTGATCGGCCGTCGCGGCAGCAGCAGCCGCGGCGGCGCGAGCAAGGACGTCAAGGACGCCATGCCCCTCGTCAAGCGCGCGCTCAAGGTGCTCGCCGATCGCGAGGTGATGCCGCAGCTCGGTGTCCTCAAGAGCACGCTGCTGCAACTCGACTCGACGTTCTCGGAGCGCGAGTTCGGCGTCAGCACCTTCCGCGATTTCGTGCAGAAGCTCGAGCGCGCGCAGTTCGTCACGCTGCGCGGCGACGATCGCAGCCGCCTCGTCGAACTGCGCGACGGCGTCGAAGTCCCGGACTACGTGCCCACGCCGGCCCCGATTGCCGTAACGCCGGCGCCGCGCGCAACGCCGGCAACGGCACCGGCACCCGCCGCGACAGAAGGCGTCCCCGCGGACACCACCGCCGCCGCGCCCGTCGATCCTGCCGTCTCCGGACAGCAGGCAGACGGCTACGCCATCGTGCGCGACATCTTCCTGCGTCCCGGCATCGTCTCGCGATGGCCGCTGTACGTGCGTCAGGCCAAGCAGATCATCAGGGCCGCCAACGAGGCGTTCGACGAGCGCCGGCACGGCTTCAACGGAATCGTCGATGCGCTGCGCTACGCCCAGCGCGAAGGGCTCTTCCGCCTGGATCGCGACCGCCAGGGCGTGATTCGGGTGTATCCGGGCACGCTGCTGACAGACGCGGGCGTCGAGGCCGTTCCGCCGCCGACCGCCGCGAGCGAAGCGGCACCGGCAACCGTTGCCGGCAGCGGAGGACGACGCGCCGCCGCGACCGTGGACGAACTGCACGAGCCAGGCGACGTCAACGGCAACGTGGCACGTCCCGGCGATCCCGTGCCCTCGGTGCGTCAGAGCCGTCACGCGCGTGGTGGTCGAGGACGCGGCCGCGCGGCGGTGGAGGTGCCGGCCGGCGAGCCGGAAGTGGTCGCCGCCGAGCCCGTGGAAGGTCAGCTGTTCGCCGAGGTCGTGAGCGAGGCGCCGAGTGACGCGGCTGTCGACGTCGTCGACGCGAGTCCTGCGGCCGAAACCGACAAGGAACCTGCGGTGCCCGCACGCGGCGCGCGCAAGACCACCAGGAAGAAGGCGGCGGCCGCGCCACGCAAGAAGGCGGCGGCACCTGCGAAGAAGGCCGTCCGCAAGACGACGCGCCGCTGATCAGAACTCGATGCGCTGACGCGATCGCACCGTCATCGCCTGCTTCCGCTCGGGGCCGGTGACGGGGCGAATCGCGATTTCGTGCGTGCCGACGGGGACGTCCAGCGTTCCCGGCGTGGTGCCGATCGAAGCGCCATCGACGAACACTTCTGCCTCGTCTCTCAGCGTGATCGTGGCGGGCGCCACGGTCAGCGCCACACGCCTGACGGCACCAGGCTCCACGGTGGCCGTGATCCACTCACGGATACCGAGCGCGTCGTTGGCGGCCTGCACGCGATGGGTCCCTGGCGGCAGCAGGATCTGGCCGTCCATGCTCGACCCGATCTTCTCGCGTCCGTTCAACAGGAGCTGCACCTCGACCGGCGCATCGACGAGAATCCACCCCGCGAAGATCTTCACGTCCAGGGGCGTTGTCGCACCGGCGATGACAGTAGCGGAGGCGCTCACCGTACCGGCGTCGCCGCGAAGCAGCAACGACTGCTCACCGGCCGCAAGATCCTCCAACAGCAACGGCGTTTCGCCGCGAGACCGGCCACCGACGAAGACCTGCGCGCCCGTGGGACTCGACGTGATCTGCAGACTGCCGCGACCTCCCGTCAGCACCGGCCAGTCGATGGCCTGCGTCGTCACCACGCCGACGCTGATCTCGACGGG
>CAYRAE010000097.1:0-4613 GCA_964422175.1 uncultured Luteitalea sp.
GTGCGGGATCGCGAACGTCTTGTGCAGGTTCAGGTGGCACACATCGGCGCCGATGAGCGCCGGGCTGGTGAGGCCCACCTGCGCGTTCATGTTCGCGCCGTCCATGTAGACCTGCCCACCGTGCGCGTGCACGATCTCGCAGATCTCGCGGATGGCGTCTTCGTACACGCCGTGCGTCGACGGGTAGGTGACCATCAACGCGGCCAGCGTGTCGGCGTGCTGCGCCGCCTTGGCGCGCAGATCCGCCACGTCCACGTTGCCGTTGGCGTCACAGGCGACGACCACCACCTTCATGCCCGCCATCACGGCGCTCGCCGGATTGGTGCCGTGCGCCGATGACGGGATGAGTGCCACGGTGCGATGCACGTCGCCGCGCGACCGATGGTAGGCACGGATCACATTCAGCCCGGCCAACTCACCCTGCGCACCGGAGTTGGGCTGCAGCGACACGGCCGCAAAGCCCGTGACGTCGCACAGGATGCGCTCCATGTCGGCGAAGACGGCGGCATATCCGGCCGCCTGCTCGACGGGCACGAACGGATGGACCCCCGCGAACCCGGCCCAGGTGATGGGCAGCATCTCCGCGGCGGCATTCAGCTTCATCGTGCACGACCCGAGGGGGATCATCGACGTGTCGAGACCGATGTCCTTCCGCTCGAGGTGACGGATGTAGCGCGTGAGCTGCAGTTCCGAACGATGCGTGGTGAAGACCGGGTGCGTGAGGAACGCCGACGCACGCCGCAGGCCCGCTGGAATCGCCGACGCGGTGGCACCATCGAGCTGAACGGCGCGCCACGTCACCGAGGCAAACACGTTCGCAATTGCTGACACATCCGCATCGGTGGCCGTTTCGTCGAGGCTGATGCCGATCGAGCCGTCGGCCAGGTACCGGAGGTTGATGCGTGCGGCCTCCGCGGCTGCGCGCACGGCGCCGGCGTCGACGCCCGATACGCGGATCGTGTCGAAGAACGCGAGGTTGTGCTGCGTGAGCCCCAGCGCCGTGAGCGCACCTGCCAGTCGTACGGCACGTCCGTGCGCGCGCGTGGCGATGTGCGTCAGGCCCTCTGCGCCGTGGTGGACCGCGTAGAACGCGGCGATGTTGGCCAGCAACGCCTGCGCCGTGCAGATGTTGGACGTCGCCTTCTCGCGGCGGATGTGCTGCTCGCGTGTCTGCAGCGCCATGCGGTACGCCGGCGTGCCCTGCGCATCGACGGACACGCCGATGATGCGACCCGGCGACTGCCGCACGTACGCCTCGCGCGTGGCGAAGAACGCCGCGTGAGGCCCGCCGTACCCGAGCGGCACGCCGAAGCGCTGCGCCGATCCGTAGACGACATCGGCGCCGAGTTCGCCCGGGGGCACGAGCAGCGCGAGGGCGAGCAGATCGGATCCCACGGCCACGAGCGCGCCGGCGTCATGCGCGCGTGTGATGAGCGGCGCTATGTCGGTCACCGCACCATGCCCGTCCGGATACTGCACCAGCACGCCGTACACATCGTCGGCGAACGTCGTCGCGTCGGCGGCGAACTCGACGGTGAGGCCGAGCGGCTCCGCGCGCGAGATGAGCAGTTCACGCACCTGCGGGAACACGTCGCCAACGACGAGGAAGCGCAACGCCGACGCCGGCTTCTTACTGACGCGCCGCAGCAGCGTCATGGCTTCGGCGGCGGCCGTCGCCTCGTCGAGCAGCGATGCGTTGGCCACGTCCATGCCCGTGAGGTCGCTGACGGCGGTCTGGAACGTGAGGAGCGCCTCGAGGCGACCCTGTGCGATCTCGGCCTGGTAGGGCGTGTACGGCGTGTACCAGCCCGGGTTCTCCAGCACCATGCGCTGGATGACGGCCGGCGTGTGCGTGCCGTAGTAGCCCGTCCCGATGAACGAGCGGAACGGCGCGTTCATGGATTCCAGCGTCCGCAGCCGCGCGAGGAACTCGGCCTCCGTCTCCGCGCGTGGCCACACCAGCGGGTCGGCGCGACGGATGTGCGGCGGCACCACCTGGTCGACGAGCGCGTCGAGCGTCGGCACGCCGAGCGCGCGCAGCATGGCGTCGCGATCGGCGGGGCCTGGACCTATGTGGCGGAGCGTGAATGCGTCAGGAGCGGCTTGCGCGTCGGTCATGTGTACGGCTGTCACCCGATGTGCTGTTCGTAGGCGGCTGCGTCGAAGAGCGCGTCGACGTCGGCGGCCGACGCAGGGCGGACGCGGATGATCCACGCGGCGTGCGGATCGCCGTTGACCTGCTCCGGCGCGCTCGTGAGGGCCTCGTTCACCTCGACGATCTCACCGGCGACCGGCGAGAACAGCTCGGAGACCGCCTTCACCGATTCGATCGTGCCGAACACCTCGCCCTGCGCGAGGACGCGGCCCACCTGCGGCAGTTCGACGAACACCACGTCGCCGAGCTGCTGCTGCGCGTAGTCGGTGATGCCGATGTCGGCCGTGTCACCGCTCCTGCGAATCCACTCGTGGTCCTTGGTGTACTTCAGATCGGCTGGGTACATCGCGTGTCAGCTCCTCGACCGCTTGTAGAACGGCATGGGGACGATGCGGGCGGCGGCGCGCCGTCCGCGAATCTCGACGTGAATCGGGCGATCGGGCTGGGCCAGCGATGCCGGCACGTACGCCATGCCGATGGCCTTCTTCAGGAACGGCGTCTGCGTACCACTCGTCACCGCGCCGACCGCCACGTCGTCCACGATCACCGGGTAGCCATGGCGGGCGATGGCACGGTCCACCATCTCGAAGCCGACCAGCGTGCGCTCGACACCACTCGCCTTCTGTGCCTGGAGCACGTCCGACCCGTTGAACGACTCCTTCTTCCACCCGACCACCCAGCCGAGTCCGGCTTCGAGCACCGTGGTCGTTTCGTCCATGTCGTTGCCGAACAATCGCATCGACGCTTCGAGACGCAGCGTGTCTCGTGCGCCGAGGCCAGCAGGGATGACCCCCGCGTCGGCGCCGGCGCGCAGGATGCTCGTCCAGACGTGCGCGGCCTGCCCCGGCGGTACGAACACTTCGAAGCCGTCCTCGCCGGTGTAGCCCGTGCGCGAGATCGTGCTCCGCACGCCGGCCACCTCACCGGGTTCGAACGCGTAGTACTTCATGTCGGCGAGCGGCACGGCCGTGAGCGTCTGCAGGACCTCGGTGGCCAGCGGCCCCTGCAGCGCGAGCAGCGCGTAGCGGCTGCTCGTGTTCACGGCAGGCGCATCGGCGAAGTCGCGCACCTGGCTCTGGATCCAGGCGAAGTCCTTCTCGATGTTCGAGGCGTTGACCACGAGCAGATAGTGATCGTCGGCCATCCGGTACACGAGCAGGTCGTCCACGAACGTGCCCTGGAGCGTGGTGAGCGCGGAGTACTGGATCTGGCCGACGGCGAGTCTCGACGCGTCGTTGGACGAGATCTTCTGCACGGCGGCGAGCGCGTCGGCGCCGGCGATCTCGATCTCGCCCATATGGCTCACGTCGAACAGGCCCGCGCGTGTACGCACGGCCATGTGTTCGTCGGTGATCCCCGAGTACTCGACGGGCATGTCCCACCCGCCGAACGGCACCATCCGGGCCTTGTGCGAGAGGTGTGTCGCGTGGAGCGGTGTCTGCTTGAGACTGGTGGCAGGAGTGTCTGACATGTACGGGGGCCGCGTCCCGGAAGGGACGCGGCCGTTCAACAATACAGGCTCAGGGGCGTCGGCTCAAGGCAGGCGGACCGTCAGCTGTTCGAAAGCGCGGCGCCCTTCACCTTGATGTTCCGGAACGCCACGCTGTTGCCGTGATCCTGCAGGAGGATGTGGCCGCTCTTCGCCTTGCCGAACCCCGTGAAATCCTTGTACTTGCTGATCGCCACCAGCCTGTCGAACTCCGCGCTGGCCCTGTCGAACTCCACGATCTTCGCGCCGTTCAGCCAGTGCTCGACCTTCGTCCCCTTCGACACGATGCGGGCCGTGTTCCACTCGCCGACGGGCTTCACGGGCTTGCTGGCCGATGCCGCGATGAGGTCATAGAGCGATCCGAACGTGCGGTTGCCGCCGCGCCCTTCCTTCGCATCCGGATGGACCGCATCGTCCAGGAGCTGATATTCGAGGCCGATCGCAGACCCGCGTCCCGGCGTGCCCAGTTTCTCGGTGACGAAGTACTTGATGCCGCTGTTGGCGCCTTTCGTGAGGCGAACATCGACCTTCAGCTCGAAGTCTCCGTACTCGTCGAGCGTCACGATGTCGCCGCCATGCGCGGCTTCTCCACCGCCCGACTCGAGGACCGAGAGGATGCCGTCCTTGATCTCCCAGCCCCTGGCCGGGAACGTGTCGGCATGCGCGTTACGCCAGCCCGTTGTCGTCTTCCCGTCGAACAGCAGGCGCCAGCCGTCGCGCTGCTCCTGCGCTGTCAGTGTGTTGTCGGCCTGCGCGACCACTCCCACGCCGGCCGGTACCGCAGAGCCGGCCAGCAGGGACGCGCCGAGGGCGAACGAGGCCACACCGACGACGGGCGCCAGCAGACGGTACGGGTTCGGTGATGACGACATGATGACGCTCCTCGGCCGCGAAGACGCGGGCCTTTCAGATGGGTGTATGGCGCACTGTAAACCGGGCACCGGGCACCGGGCAACCGGGCTTTCCCAT
>CAYRAE010000097.1:4713-10557 GCA_964422175.1 uncultured Luteitalea sp.
TGTCGCGGTAGAGACCGGCCTTGAAGTAGAACGTGTCGCCATACCCGCCACTGGCCGGATATGCGTTCACACCCGACTGATCCACGACCAGGGCATCGTCCATCCAGGCGCGTACGAGACCGGTGGGTCCGTGCGAGAAGCGGAGGCGGAACCGGAAGTCGATCCAACGCTCCCGGATGTCTGCGTGTGTCCGATAGAGCGTCTGTCGCTCGGTGCTCGTCTGGTGCGTGATGAAGAGCACACCGTCCTGATACCGGATCGCCAGCGTCGGATTGTCCGGCGTGCAGGCGTCGCGCAGGCACCGCTGCTTCCACTGCGCGAGCACGAGGCGGGTCGACACGATCGGGAAATCGCGGGGAACGAAGAGGCTGAACGCGTAGTCGTACGTCGTGTCCATCCGCGCGAGCAGACGACGCGATTCCTCGAGTTCCGCTCGTTCGTAGATGGAGCCCGACTCCGACGGGATCTGATCGCCCGCCCGCAGCGTGATGCGCGCGGCACCACGCCCGGCACGCACCACATCTGACTGCATCTCGATCGCGCCCGGCACGAACTTCCGCGTCGTCCATGTGTCGCTGAGCGCCGGCCCGTCGAACCCGTCGTGGACGACGAGAGCCGGCGCGCACGCCGACAGGCCGACGATTGCCGCCAGCGCGGCACCTTTCACGTGACGCATTCGCTCCGACGTCATGCCCCGTACTCTCCGCGCCTCTCGAACTGCTGGGACGACGCACGCGTCGCCCTGCGCGCTGCGGCAAGAATACCCCTCCACTGCTTCACTTGACATCACAGTGAACGAGATCCACACTCCGCGGCAGGAGATCACTGCAATGGCCAGTGAAAAGGGCGAACGCGTCGAAGTCCTGCAGGGGACGCTCGATCTCATCGTGCTGCGGGCGTTGGCCACCATGGGGCCGCAGCACGCGTACGGTCTCGCCGCCCGGCTCGCGCAGGTGGCCGACGATCCGTTCCCGCTGAACCAGGGCACGCTGTACGTGGCCCTGACACGACTCGACCAGCGGGGCTGGATCACGGGCACCTGGCAGCGCACCGAGTCCAACCGCGAGGCGAAGTTCTACAGCATCACGCGCGCGGGCCGGCGGGCGCTCGAACACGAGACGCAGCGCTGGCATCGCCTGGCCGGCTTCGTGGAGAAGCTCCTGCAGGACCCGTCGTGATCGCAACGGTCCGGCGGTTCGTCAGGCAACTCCAGCACTCGCGCGACACGATCTCGATCCCGACGTGGCATGGCGGCGCGCGCGACATCCGCGCCGGCGACAGGACGGAAAGGATCGCGGTGCGTGCCGTTACGCCGAATCTGTTCGAGCTCCTGGGTGTGGCGCCGCTCGTCGGACGCGGCTTCACCGGATCGACAGTCGACGCGACGTCAGTGGTACTGAGCCACCGCGTGTGGCACCAGTTGTTCGACGGCCGCATCGATGTGACAGGGGAGGTGGCGTGGATCGACAACCGCCGTACACCGTGGGGCTCGGAGAGCCGACCCTGCCAATGCTTCCCACATGGGCGAGAATGGACGGGATGACTCCATCCATGGATGCCCTGACTGCGCTTCAGACCCGCACGGCCAGTCCGAAGTTGACCGATCCGGCGCCGACGGCTGCCGAACTCGAGCAGGTGCTCAAGGCGGGCCTGCGCGCGCCCGACCACGCGAAGCTGCGGCCCTGGCGGTTCCTCGTCGTCTCGGGCGAGGGTCGCGAGCGGCTTGGCCAGCTGTTGGTCGACGCCCGCGCGCCGGAGACCGATGCCGCGCGCGACGCGCTTCGCGCCACCATGCTGCGCGCACCGCTGATCATCGTCGCGATCGCGAAGATCAAGGACCATCCGAACGTTCCGCCCATCGAACAGGTGGCGTCGACGGCGGCAGCCGTCCAGAACATGGCCGTCGCGCTGCACGCGCTCGGCTACGCGTCGGTCTGGCGCACCGGCCCGACGGCCTCAGATCCGCGCGTCAAAGCCGCGCTCGGGCTCGAGGCGCACGACGAGATCGTGAGCTACCTCTACGTGGGCACGCCTGTCGTCCCCGATCGTCCGGCTCCGGAGCATGCGCTGAGCGACTTCGTCGAGTTCTGGAGCTGACACACGGGCCCTGGGCCACAGGCCCTGGGCCTTCACAGCTCTCGGCATTCCGCGCACATGCCAGGGGTTGACCTGTCCACCGGAGCCTTGGCGAAGGTGGAAACCCCTGGCCTCCGCCGGGAAAAACCTTTGGTCACAGGCCTTTCGGCCCTCACTGCCCAACCGTTCGCCGATTGCCGGTTGCCGGTTGCCGGTTGCCGGAATCATGGCTTCAGCTTCGGCGGTGGGCCGTCGTGGACGAGGCTCGGGCGGAGTGTGGCGGTGACGTTCGCGTACGCGTCGTGCGGACGACGACCGGGCGATGCGGTCACGTCGGGCTCATCAGGGAGCGGCGTGCTCGTGAGCCCGGCATCGTCGGCGCGTGCACGCGGCCCCTTGTATGCGAGGTAGGCACACAGCGTGTGGTAGCTGATGTCCAAGACGCGGCACGCTTCACGCTTGTTGCCATTGGTGCGCGCCAGGACGTAGCGCGCGTATCGACTCGCCCACCCGCGCATCGTCTCGTCTCCTGGATCGGGCGGCAGGAACGTATCCCTGTATCGCCCGGTGACGGCACCCGGCAGGTCGTCGATGTGGATGACGTGCGAAGCCGCCAGTGTCACCGCACGTTCGATCACGCGTTCGAGCTCACGCACGTTGCCGGGCCAGTCGTACACGATGAGCGCCTCCATCGCCTCGACAGACAGGCGATACGGCTGCTCTCCCGCGCACCGTCGCAGCATCATGTCCACCAGGAACGGGATGTCGTCCTTGCGTGCGCGCAGCGGTGGCACGGCAATCTCGATCGCATTGAGGCGATAGAACAGGTCCCATCGGAAGTGCCCGGCGCGGCACAGCGCCTCGAGCGACCTGTTGGTCGCCACCACGATGCGGACGTCCACACGCCGGCTGCCATGTCCACCGACGCGCTCGACGGTCGGGTCCTGAATCACGCGCAGCAACTTGGCCTGCGCCGGCGGCGACAGGTCTGACACCTCATCCAGGAACAGCGTGCCGCGATCGGCGAGTTCGAACTTGCCACGACGGCCACGCACGCCCGTTGCCGTCCGCTCCTCGATTCCGAACAGCTCCGCTTCGAGCAGCGTCTCGACGATCGCCGCGCAGTTGAGCGGCACGAAGGGGCCGTCGCGCCGATCGCTCATCGCGTGCACACGACGCGCGGCCAGTTCCTTCCCGACCCCACTCTCGCCTTCAATCAGCACGATGAAGTTCTTGCTGGCCGCCCTGGCGATGCGCTCGTGCAGCGTGCGCATGACGGGCGAGGCGCCGAGCAGATCGCCCTGCTCGGCACTGAGCGCCTGAACGATGCAGTCCACCTCGACCTTGCGTTCGAAGTCCCGCAGCAGCGGCTCGAGCGACCCCAGCAGCGACACCACGGACGCCGCAGGCATCAACATCTCGACCGTCCCCGTTGCCGTGACACGGAGATCCTCGCTGCCGCCTGGCACCAGCGCCCGGCCCGCGGTGAGCGCGAGCGGTTCGCCTGTCAGATGAATGGCCGGCGCCACGAGCCGGCACGCGCTCGCCAACAGGTGCTCCAGTGCTTCCCGCGGGGGTGTCTCACGGCGGAGGACCAGTACGGCCTCTCGCAGGAACGCTTCGGGTGCAAGCAGGCCCGCTGTCTCGGCCGGCTGGGTGCTTCGTTCGGACATGGCCACTCCTTGTGGGTGGACAGCGCATCGACAAGGACGTTCTGACAGTCCGCTGGTTCAAGCCGACGGCCAGCCGGGGCCGATACCTTCATGGCCTTCGGATACGCGATCCCCCACGACGCTGCTCGCCCCGCGAATGCACCCGGCCGGGTGTGGGAAGTTGCTACACATGTCGCCAGACGCGCTCCAGGGACCACGCGGCCTCGTACTGCGGCCCCTGCCGCGTGAGCCGACACACCACGCACCGCACCACGTGCGCGGTCGACGTCGCACTGCCGTGATGCTCCGTCGCGAGCCGCAGCGTCATCGGGCGGCCGGGCCGAACGGGCGCCGTGAGCCGACAGCGCAATCCATGCGCGGACACATCGATGACTTCGAGCACGCGCGCGCCGGGCACCTGTGGGGGTTCGGCAGCCACGAGGTGCGAGCCCGGCACCCGTGCCTCTCGCCGGCGTTCATTGAGAATGAAATCGGCCATCAACACGCCTCCCACGTCGCCAGCGTATTCAGGCACAACAACCTGATCCGCTGGGTACTGCCAAGCACCCTGATCGCGTACGCGCGGTCGCCCCGGCCCGCGACGTAGAGCGACGCGGCCGTGGCCGTTCCGCGCGGCGTGAAGACGAGGCGGGTCATCGCGCCGAGTTGCACCGGTGCACTGCCTGCCGCGATCGTGCCGGTGCCATCGGCGTTGGGAAGGCCGCGCTCGACGGCCAGACGTGCGCGCCCTTCACGAAACACGAGCGTCCACGGGGTGACTGGTGCATCCACGCCGCTTGCCACGTCGGCCGACGTGATGCCGTTCCCATTGCCGTCGGCGAGCACGCGCCACTGCTCGGGCCCCGACAGATCGAATTCGAGCGCGAGGCTGCGCCGCTGTCGGCGCGCGTCCTGCGCCAGGCGACGCAGGTCGGCCACCACGCCGCGCGCGGCTTCACGACTCGCACGCGCGTCCCTCAGATCGGCAAGCGTCTGCCAGCTCCCCGCCGCGACGAGGGCGACGATCGCAAGCACGATCAGGACCTCGATGAGCGAGGCCCCGCGACGCGGGTGCCTCGCTCTCTGCCACTCACTTCGCCGTGGGCCTGGCATCGCCCTGCGTACCGATGGTCAGGTACTGCCGCAGCTTCAGGAACGACTTCTCGCCGATGCCCTGGATGACCATCAGGTCCTCGAGCTTCTTGAACGGGCCGTTCTTCTCGCGGTGCGAGACGATGCGCTGCGCCATGCTGGGACCGATGCCGGGCAAGGCTTCCAGCTGCGCCGCGGTGGCGGTGTTGATGTTGACGGTCTGCACCGCCGTGCCCGTGCGCGACTCCTGCACCACGGCGTGCGACGAGAGCGGCGCGGCCAACGGCAGGGTCAGCGCCAGAATCAGGGCGATCATCGAACGGGTCATGACACTCCTCCTCCGCCCGCGCGATCGCGGACGTGATGCGCGCGACCGTCAGCAGTCGCGAGCGGGTGTGCGCGGCACCGCCACTCGTCGTGAGGTTGGCCCACTTGACGTTGCAGCGTCTTGCGGGGCCGCGCACGACGATACGGAGAGCAAGGCGCGCGCCAGCGGCGGCCGCGCATGCATGCCGTTCACGTAACCTCTTGTCTACAAGTCAGATGGCGTCTCGAGCGCGCCGCACGACGCGATTCCGTGCGCCTCACGACACCCGCGTGGAGCGGTAACGCGAGGAGACATGCGCAACCGGCGTTGTCGCCGCGGGCATTCAGGAGGCGCTGTCGCTGCGGAGACGGCGCAGCTATTCGCCGCCGCTCGATCGGCGATGGATGTCGCGAACGGTCTCGATGGTGTCGGCCTCGGTCGCCGGCTTTTCCGGACGATACGCCTTCACGCGCGCGAAGCGCAGCGCGAGGCCGCCCGGATAGTGCGGGCTCGTCTGAACCCCGTCGAACGCGATCTCGACGACGAGCTCAGGGCGCACGTGCACGGTGTGGTCGTCACGTGCGAGTTCGAGGGAGAGCAGCTGCTCCGTCTGCCATGCGAGCAGCCGATCCGTCAGGCCCTTGAACGTCTTGCCGAGCATGACGAAGCCGCCGTGCACCGGATCACGCGCGCCGAGGTGCAGGTTGCTCAGCCAGC
>CAYRAE010000098.1:0-8185 GCA_964422175.1 uncultured Luteitalea sp.
CCGTCCCACTCGGGGACGGGCGTCGTCGCCTGCAACTCGATCGAGTACCACATGGACGCAATGACGCGCGCGTTGCCGTTTCCGGGGACGCCGTCCTGATAGTCCCAGAGGCCGATGAGCGGACCGGCGCCATGGCCGTGCAGGCCGATGGGGTGTGCGTAGAACGTGCCGTCGATGCCGCGCTGCTGCATCCGCTGACGGGCGATTGCGAGGATCTGGTTGCCAGTGCGGTCCGGGCGAATCTCTTCCATGAGGATGTCCTGCATGGCGTTGCCATTGGCGAGCGCGCGGACGAGACCTGCCGGCGCGGCGGTTTCCCCGGTACGCAGCACGTATGCGTTGTGCTGCGTGTCGGTGTTCAGGCGCGCGACCGTGATGCCCACGTCGCAGTGGAGCACGTCGCCCCGCTCGATCACCGGATCGGCGCCGAGCTGCGCGGCCGACGCGCCCTTGCGCTGCACGCTGACGCTCGGCTGGAACCACGTGCCGAGGCCGAGGTCGTTCACACGCTGGCGCCACCACCAGACGAGATCGCTCGTGCGCGTCGTGCCGGGCGTGATGGTCTTCGAGGAGAACATCTCCTGCGTGAGCGACCAGACGAGTACCTGCATCCGCTCGAAGAACGCCTCTTCCTCAGGAAGTCGTACCGCCAGCAATTCGACAGGCAATCCGTCGGCGTTGCGGAACCGTGTCGTCCACGTGCTGCCGAGCGCGGCGGACATGCCGTGCAACTCGCCGCTCGACAGGCCGTCGGCGAAGGCGAACACCGTCGATCTGTTGATGCCGATGACGCGCGGCTGCCGTTCCTCGATCACGCGCGCGAGCACCTGCCATTGCTGGTCCCCCCACAACTCGGCCTGGACGCCGCGGCCCACGTCGCCGGCGGCCTTCGTCGTCGATCGGCGCGCTTCGAAGACGCCACCCTGCGACGAACCGCCGAGCGCGATGCGCTCCACGCACGCCGGCGCGGGTGGTGCGTTGGTGGCGGCGCACGTGTCGAAGAACACGTAGATGGTGCGGCGCCGCGCGGCGAACGTCTCCGGGCCGACGATCGCCTTGAAGACGGGATCTTCGTTGTACTCGCGCATCGACACCACCCACATGTCGATGCCGTGCTTGCGCAGGAGCCCCGGCAGGAACGTGTCGAGCCGCGCCTGCAGCCACTGCTGCTGCAGGACCGCCTGCTCACGCAGCGTACCGAACGGGCGCTCGGGCGATTGCGCCCACGCGGACACGCAGGCAAGCGGGCTCACGACGACCACACACGCGAACATCCACCGAACCAGGACCGTCATGCGCGCAATCCTATCGCGTCACCCGCTGCGTACGCGTGGGCCGCGGAGGACAGAACGTCTAGGGTTTCCAGGCCCAGGCGTCCAGCATCACGCGGAAGAGATCGGTGTTCTTCATGAACCCCTTCACGCGTGCGGCACCCGGTCCCTGGGCCGCGACGATCACCGGTTCACCGGTGTGCGCGTTGTCCACGCGGACCGTGTCGATTCGGAAGTCGCGACGCTTCTCCTCGGCGGCCTTCGCCTGCGCGTCGTCTGCGCCCGCGAGGAACTCGTTGCCCACCCGGCCGCCGCGCAACTGGATGTCGAACGAGTGATCGGCGGTGAAGAGCAGCAGCGTGTCGCTGCCGACGATCCGCGACGTGTGCTCGACGGCCTTGTCCATGACGACCATGCGATCCAGGCCAGCGCGCAGGTTGTTGGTGTGCGTGTCGACCTCGACCATGAGGAAGTACCCCTTCGGGTTCTTCGACAGGATGCGGTGGGCGGCGTCGATCGCCGCGATCACGTCGAACGTGTTGGTCTCGAACAGCACGATGGTCCGGCTGGCGTCGGGCGGGATCTGATCCAGCGACGACAGGATGGGCCGACCGTGCTGTTGGCCGAGGGCGTCGATATCGATGCCGGCTGCCGACAGGGCCTTTGTGATGCCCGGCCGCCCCGACCCGATCATCACGTCGACGCCGTCGCCGAAGCGTGGTGCGAACGCCTGCTGGAAGATCTCCGCCGACTTGCCGCGGTCGTTCACGTGCGCGTAGGTCGATGCCGGCGTGGCACCGGTCAACGAATCGTTCGAGATGACGCCCGTCGACAGGCCGCGTTCCTCGGCGTATTCGAGGATCGTCTTGAGCGGAGTGCCGTCCTGCTTCCCGCGCACGGCATCCGCGCCCTGCGCGACGACGCCGCTGTGCGTGCGCACGCCCGTGACGATGGCCGTCATCCCGGCAGAGGAATCGGTGACCAGTGACGAGGCGTTCGTGGTATCCGACAGGCCGATGTACGGCAATTGCTGGAGGAACAGGCGATTCTGCTCGCCGTGCGCGTGGAGGCTCGCCGACGCGATCGTCGAGAGGCCGCCGGCGTCGGCAAGGAACAGGACGACGTTCTTCGCGCGGTCTTGTGCAGACAGCGTGAGCGGGACCAGAAGGGCAAGCGTGACAACGAGGATGCGCATGACCGGGAAGTGTAGTCCCCCTTCCCGTTGCCCTAGAATGGCCGGGTGTACAGAGCTCTTCTGACCCGTCTCCTGGTTCTCGTGTTATTGGCCACCGCCGCACCCGGTGCGCAGGCGCCTGACGGGTATCAGGAACGCGATTTCATGAGCCGCATCAGGCGGCTGACGGCGGAGGGGCGCCGGGCTGGCGAAGGCTACTGGTCGCCCGACGGCACGCGCCTCGTCTTCCAGAGCGAGCGCGAGCCGGGCAACCCGTTCTACCAGATCTACACGATGGACCTGGCCACCGGCGACACCACGCGCATCTCACCCGGCGTCGGCAAGACGACGTGCGCCTTCTTCAGGCCGGGCAGCGACCAGATCCTGTTCGGCTCGACGCACCACGACCCGAAGTCGAAGCAGTACCAGGATGACGAACTGGCCTTCCGTGCCTCGGGCAAGGAGCGCCGCTACGCCTGGGACTACGACCCGGAGATGGACATCTATGCCTACAGCGAGGGCACGAAGACGTTGACGCGGCTCACCAACGTGCGCGGCTACGACGCCGAGGCGGGGTACTCGCCAGACGGCCAGTGGATCGTGTTCTCCTCCACGCGCACGGCGTACGACCACGAACTCTCCGACGCCGAGCAGAAGCAACTCGCCACGGATCCGAGCTGGTTCGGCGAGATCTACATCATGAAGGCCGACGGCTCGGACCAGCGCCGGCTGACAACGGCGCCAGGCTACGACGGCGGGCCCTTCTTCACGCCCGACGGCAGGAAGATCCTGTGGCGCCACTTCGACGAACAGGGCCTCGTTGCAGACATCTGGACCATGAACCCCGATGGCAGCGACAAGCGTCAGGTGACCGACTTCAAGGCCATGAGCTGGGCGCCGTACATGCACGCCTCGGGCGAGTACATCCTGTTTGCCTCGAACAAGCTCGGATTCGAGAACTTCGAGATCTTCATCGTCGATGCGGCCGGCACGAAGGAGCCGGTGCGCGTCACCTACACCGACGGCTTCGACGGCCTGCCGGTACCCTCGCCCGACGGCACGCAGATCGCGTTCACCTCGTCGCGCAGCGGCAGCGGTGCCGGACAGATCTTCCTCGCCCGGTGGAATCACGAGAAGGCGCGCGACGCGATCCGCAACGCCCCGCCACGAAAGAACTGAGGACGCCATGATCATCCTGCGCGCGCGCCATGCCGCACTGTCACTCGTCGCGGCGGCGCTGATCGCTGCTCCCATCTCCGTCTCCGCGCAAGCGGTCGCCACGGCGTCACGCACGCGCGCCGATGTCGAGGCACTCGCCTCCGAGCGCCTGGTCGGACGACAGGCAGGCTCCGGAGGGGCACGCCTGGCCGCCGACTACCTGGTGAGCGAACTGAAGAAGATGGGCGCGCAGCCGTTGCCCGGGCAGACGGACTTCCGGCTGCCGTTCAGTTTCACGGCGGGCGTGAAGGATGGCGGATCGACAGTACGAGTCACTGCCACCAGCTTCGACACGCCGTCGGACGTGCAGGCGTTGTCCTTCTCGGACAACGGCGAGGTGACCGGCTCCGTCGTGTTCGCGGGTTACGGTCTCGTGATCCCCGCGTCGCAGAACTTCGGGTACGACAGTTACGCCACGCTCGACGTCAAGGACAAGATCGTCATCGTCTTTCGGTACTTCCCCGAGGATGCCGACGAGAAGACACGCGCGATCCTCGCGCGCTACGCCGACCTGCGCTACAAGGCGATGCAGGCGCGGCAGCGCGGCGCGAAGGCGCTGCTCGTTGTCACGGGACCGCGCTCGCCCAACGCCGGCGAGACGATTCCCATGAGTTTCGACACGGCACTCGCGGGTTCGGGCATCGTCGCCGCCAGTATCTCGGGCGACGTCGCGAAGGGCCTCTTCGCGGGTGCCGGCAAGGGTACGCTCGAAGAGATCCAGCAGTCGTTCGATTCAGCCAATCCGCACACCACCGGGTTCGCGTTGCCCGACGTGACGCTGACCCTGAAGACCAACGTGGTGCGCGAGAAGCAGGACGGCTTCAACGTCGCGGGCTATCTGCCGGCCACGACACGCATGGCACTGCCCAAGCCGTGGGTGGTGCTCGGCGCGCACTACGATCACCTGGGGCGCGGCAGCCACGGCAACTCGCTGGCGCCGAAGGACGCCGCCGGCGCGATTCACCACGGCGCCGACGACAACGCCTCCGGCACGGCGGCGGTGCTCGCGGCGGGCCGCGACCTGTCGAAGGCACAGCGCGCACGCCACGTGCTGCTGGCGTTCTGGTCCGCGGAGGAAATCGGTCTCATCGGATCGAACGCGTTCATCACCACGCCGCCCGTGCCGGTGGACCAGATGGCCGCGTACTTCAACTTCGACATGGTGGGCCGGATGCAGGACAACAAGCTCACCGTGCAGGCCGTGGGCACGAGTCCCGGCTGGCGCGCGGCTCTCGAGCGCGCCAACGTGGCTGCGGGGTTCGACCTGGTGCTGCAGGACGATCCGTACCAGCCCACGGACGTGGCCAGCTTCAACGCCGCCAGCGTGCCCAGCCTGGCGTTCTTCACCGGCACGCACGTGGACTATCACAAGCCGAGCGACACCGCCGACAAGATCAACTACGAGGATCTCGATCGCATCGTCGACTTCGCCGTGACGCTGGCGTCGCGTGTGGGGCAGCAGCACGAGACGCTCGCGTTCGCCAAGGTGGAGCAGACGCAACAGGCCGGCGGTCGCGCCGGCGTGCGCATCTTCACGGGCACGATTCCCGACTACGCCACGGATGCCAAGGGACTGCTGCTCGGCGGCGTCGTCGGTGGCGGCCCTGCCGAGCAGGCCCGTCTGCAGAAGGGCGATCTCATCGTCCAGATCGGCGAGCAGACGATCGCCAACATCTACGACTACACGTATGCGCTCGATGTGCTGAAGGTCGGCGTGCCCGTGAAACTCGTCTACATGCGCGGCGGCGAGCGCCACGAGACGACGCTCACGCCGGCGGCACGGAAATAGCGGTCCGGAGTCGCTCCCACGGTTCGATCGGTCCTGGCCGAGCGCGAAACAGGGGGTGGCACGTCGGCGTGGAGAGCCCACGCCATCGTGCGTGCAGCAGAGGGCTGCGTCTTTCGAGCTTGTCGAGCAGGTGTTGCCACTCATGGGCGACCTGAGCCTGGCTCACCGTGATGCGCGGCACAGGCGTCAGGGGACCGAACTTGCTGCGGTCGAAACGATAGCCGCGCGACGACGCTTCAGCGTGTACCGCCGCCAGGTAGGCGTCGATCGCGAGACGTGGCGTGGCGTGCGCCTTGAAGCGTTCGAGCTGGGGGTGATGCGTGTAGCCCCGTGTCTCGCCGCGCAGCACCGCACGTGCCAGCAATGTCTCGCGCCACAGCGCCACGAGGCCCTGAGGATCCAGATACTTCGGGTGCAGGGACCAGAGACGCATATGAACGCTACCGCGTCGGCTCCCTGCGCAGGATGAACTCTCGATCCCGCGTGCGGCCGACGGGGAACAGGTATTCGCCGGCCTTGCTGAAGCCGTAGCGCGCGTAGAAACGCTGCGCGCCGACGTTCTCGGACCACACGCCGAGCCACAGCGTGCGCGGGCCGTCGCGCAGCAGCCAGTCCATCGCCGCTTGCATCAGGCGCGTGCCGTGCCCGGTGCCCTGCAGTCCGCGGATCACGTACAGGCGCTTGAGCTCGCCATCGCCGCACGCGACTTCCGGATGCGGCAGGCCGCACGGGCCGGCAGCGGCATGGCCAACCGCTTCGCCATCATGCTCCATCAGCCACACAGCGTAGTCGGGATCGGCAAGGATCCCGCGCTGTGCCTCGATCGCATAGGCCTCGTCGAGAAAGGCCCGCAGGTCTTCCGGCGGATAGAGGTGGCCGAACGTCTCGGTGAACGTGCGCGCCGCCAGCTGCGAGAGCAACGCGGCATCCTCGGGCACGGCGCGGCGGATTTCCATGTGATACCGCTACCTTACGCGTTCGTGTTCGACAGTGTGCTGATCACCGCCGCCCTGTCGATCTTGCCGCGGTCCGTCAGCGGCAGCCGCTGCACGGTGATCACGACGCGGGGGAGTTTGTGCGGCGCGAGGTGCGGGGCGAGGGCTTCGCGCAGGGTGCGGGCGTCCCAGGGATGGTCTGACTCGACGCACGCGGCGAGGGCCTGGCCGCGGACGCTGTCGTCGATGCCGACAGCAACGGCATCGCGCACGCCGGGCAGCGCGCGGATGGCGGCTTCCACTTCCTGGGGCTGCACCTTGCGGCCGGCCACGTTGACGAACGACGGCAGGCGACCGACGAGGACCACCGTGCCGTTGGCGTCCATGCGTGCGTAGTCGCCCGTGAGGTACGCGCCGTCGATGCGATCGCCCGTGTCGCCGGCGTAGCGATCGATCACGGCGGGGCCCGACACACGGACGCGACCCGAACCCTCCGGCGCGTCGGGATCGGCGACGAGCTCGACATGCGTGTCGCCCATCGCCTGTCCGACGGGCACGCGCGAGTCGAGCGCGTCGCTCGCGTCGAAGCAGATGCCGCCCGTTTCACTCGACCCGTAGAACGACCGCACCTTCAACCCGGTGACCGCGTGGAAGGCGGTGACTGTCTCGAACGGCAGGCGCGCGCCTGCCGACAGCACGAGTCGCAGCGACGGGAGCGGAGGCAGCGTCTGGTGACGCGCGAGGTGCTCGAACATGAACGGCACGCCGGCGAACGTCGCGAGTGCGCCATCGGTGATGTCGGGGCCGACCTGCGTGGGCACGAACTGCTGGCGGAGCAGGAGTGGCGATCCCTGCCAGAGCAGCGGCAGCAGGAGGTTGCTGAAGCCGTAGGAGTGTGACAGCGGAATCACGCCGAGCTGCCGCGTGCGCGGCCCGATGTCCATCGCGTCGGCGATCTGTTGCACATCGGCGATGAGGTGGCGTTCTTCCGAGCACGTGGCGCGCGGTTCGCCGGTGCTGCCAGACGTGAGCTTGAGCACGGCAGCCGGTGCGTGGCGATCCGGTTCCGACACCACGTCAGGGCGCCATGCCGCGATACCCTCGGCGACGGCGGCGTCGCGACGCAGCGCCACGTCCGCACCATCGTCGGGTGCTCGCAGATCGAGTGCGTCTGGCACGAGTACCACCGCGGCGTCCCAGCGCGACGCCAGTGCGCGCAGTTCCGCCGGTGGCGTGCTCTTGTCCACGGGCATCAACGGCAGGCCGTCGCGCAGACACGCGAGCACGACGGACGGCATCGCCCACGTGTTGCCGATGCAGGCGATGACGAGGTGGCCCCGCGTCAGGTGCTGCGCGGCCAGTACCGACGCCACACGGCGTGCGTGCTCATCGATCTGCGTTGCCGTCAGCGTGCGCGATTCGCTCGGTGCCAGGAGGAGCGTGTCGCCGGACCTGTCGCGCAGTACGGCGGCGAAGGCATCGGCGAGTGGCGAGAAGGACGGCATGCGCTGAGCGATGATAAGCCCGTGGATCCTCTCTCGTTGTTGCCCCATGCACTGCCGATGCGACTGGTCGATGAGGTCGTGTCGCTCGACCCGGGACGGGAGGCCGTGTGCCGCCGGCGGACGCAGCTTGACGACTTCTTCTTCCAGGGCCATTTCCCCGGCAATCCCGTCGTGCCTGCGATCGTGCTGATCGAACTGCTCGCGCAGACGGGCGGACTCGCGGCCGGCGCGCCGCGTCCCGGTGAGCCGGCCGAGCCTCGTGCGCTGCGCGTGGCGGCCGTCGACGGCTTCAG
>CAYRAE010000098.1:8285-10499 GCA_964422175.1 uncultured Luteitalea sp.
GTCAGAGCGCGGCGATGCCCTCGATCTCCACGAGGAGATCGGCGCGGCAGACTTCGGCCTGCGCGAACTCGATGTCGGCCACTTCGCCGAAGCGGGATTCGATGAGGCCGCGCACGACGGCGTGATCGTCGGGCCGCACGATGTAGACGCGCAGGCTGGTGAAGTGCGCCTTCGCGCCTTCCTGGCCGCGTTTGGTCTCGGCCGCCGCGAGCAGCGCGTCGAGATTCTCGAGGGTCTCCAGCGTCTGCGCGTGGACGTCGCCGATGTGCACCGTCGACTCGCCGCGAATGCTGGCCGTGCCCGAGACCAGCAGCCACCACATCCCCCGCACGGGCCGCGCCAGCATCGTCGCCCTGGCGAAGCACGGCGGTCGTGGGCCGTAGCGCTGCGAGTACCGATAGGCGGGCACCTGGCGCGGGTTCTCCACGGGTTCACCTGCGTCGATGGTGGCCAGGCAGTGGATGGCGAGGTCGTCGCCGAGAACGCCGACGCCAGACGCCGACGCCAGGGTGTGATCGAAGGCGTTTGGCGATCCGTGCCAGTGCTCGCACGCGGCGAAGCGCCCGCCGTTGAACACCATGTAGCGGTCGAGGTCCGGCCCGCAGGGCGTGTGGATACGCGGGACGAAGTTCCAGAACCGCACCGGATGGCGCTGCTGTGCGTTGAGCGTGGCGGCCACCGACAGGTAGGCGTCCTTCACGTACGTGTGGAGCTCGTCCGGCGTCAACGCATGCGCGCGCGGGATCGAGATGGCGACGTGCGTGAACTCGGGGCCCGAGCGGACGTCGACCGAGCCGGACGCCGTGTCCGCGTGCGAGCGGATGGGCTCGGGGCCGAGCAGGTCCTCTACCCAGACGGGCGGGTGCGGGGCGAGGGGAGCGAGCGAGACCGGCGTCGTGGCCGTGAATCTGGGCATCACTGCACGGCGACCCCGCAAGCAGACACGCGGGACGAGTCGTCATAATACCTGAAGATGACCACGGCTCCGTTGGCGGGCAGCTCCCGGGCGCTGTCGCGTGCGTCGCGACTGCAACGCGCGCTCCATACGCTGCGCACCGAGGGAGACAGCCGCGTCAGGGAGTCGCTGGCTGTCGGTCTGGGCCTGACGATCGGCTGCACCCCGTTCTGGGGGATCCACCTGGCGCTGTGCTGGCTGCTGGGCCTGATGTTCAGGCTGAACCGGATCAAGATGTACCTGGCTGCCAACGTCATCAACCCCCTGATCATCCCCGCGCTGCTCTATGCGGAAGTGCAGGCCGGGGCGGTCATCCGTCGCGGCAGCCCCCTCACACTCTCGTGGGACATGCTCGGGCGCGACCGCGTGTGGAGCTTCGGCGCCGACCTCCTCGTCGGCAGCCTCGTCGTTGGAGTGATCGTGGGCGCGATCGGCGCCTTCGTGACATACCTCCTCCGCCGCCCCGCGTCCGACCCCTTCCTGCAGGTCCTCGTCCGGCGGGCCAGCGACAGGTATCTCGACTCCGGCATCACCGCCTGGGAATTCGCGCGCGGCAAGCTCTCGGGCGATCCCGTCTACGCCGCGTCCCTCGGCTCGGCGTTCTCCGGCGCGACAGGGACGCTGCTCGACATCGGGTGCGGACAAGGGCTGACGCTGGCGCTCGTGGCCGAAGCGCAGGCGACCGCCGCGCAGGGCGGGTGGGACACGACGCGGCCGGCGCCTCCGCGCTTTTCACGCCTCGTCGGCGTCGAATTGCGGCTGCGCGTCTCGCAGATCGCCGCGCGCGCGCTCGAGCACGAGGCGGAGATCACCAGCGCCGACGCGCGCAGTCACGGTCTGCCGAACGCCGACGTCGTGCTGTTGTTCGACGTGCTGCACATGATGCCGGACGATGATCAGCGGGTGCTGCTGCGGGCGGTGCGTGCGACGCTCGCGCCAACGGGCCGCCTGCTCGTGCGCGAGGCGGACACCGACGCCGGCTGGCGCTTCACGATGGTCAGGCTGGGCAATGCCCTCAAAGCGCTCGTGACGGGTAATTGGCGCCAGCGCTTCGCCTTCCGCTCTCAGCGCGAATGGCGTGCGCTTCTCGAAGACGAAGGCTTCGCCCCGCACGTGCAGCCCATGGCCGAAGGCACTCCGTTCGCCAATGTCCTGATCACGGCGTCGTTGGCGCCTGCTCCACCTGCTCCAGCCTCCAGCGCTGAGGCGATCGACGCTGGAGATGGCCTCCCAGCCACACCAGCGCTTCGATAGGGCGC
>CAYRAE010000099.1:0-10388 GCA_964422175.1 uncultured Luteitalea sp.
ATGCGATCGAGGACCTCGACGACGCCGAGGTCCACCTGGCGGCGATCCTGATCCACGCGCACGACCTGCACGCGAATCGGATCGCCGAGCCTGAACACGCGATGCGTGTTCTCGCCGCGAAGCTGGTGCGCGCGTTCGAGGTATCGGTAGTAGTCGTCGGCCAGGCTGGAGATGTGGACCAGGCCCTCGACGTAGTGCTCCACGAGCTGGACGAAGAGACCGAACGGCGCGACGCCCGTGATGAAGCCGTCGTACTCCTCGCCGACCTTGTCGGCCATGAAGCGGACCTTCTTCCACGCGACGAGTTCGTTGGACGCCTCGTCGCCGCGTCGCTCCATCTCCGACGTATGCCGCGCAACCTCCGGCAGTTCCTCGACGCGCTCATCGTGGAGCGCTTCGGTCAGCAATCCGTGACGGAACTCCCGCAGCGTGCGATGCACGATGAGGTCGGGATACCGGCGGATCGGCGACGTGAAGTGCGCGTACGCGTCTGCGGCGAGGCCGAAATGGCCGAGGCATCCGGTGTCGTAGCGCGCCTTCTGCATCGTGCGCAGCATCAGCGTGGCGATGGGCCGCTCTTCCGGCTTGCCGCGCAGCTTCTCCACCAGCTTCTGGAAGTGCCGCGGCTTGATGGCCGACGCCGACGCGGCGAGCGTGTATCCGAGCGTGGCGATGAACTCCTCGAACTGCTCCACCTTCAGCGAATCCGGCGTCTCGTGGATGCGAAACAGCGTAGGCACGTCGTTGGCGTCGAGGAACGCGGCCACCGTCTCGTTGGCCACGAGCATGAACTCCTCGATCAGCCGGTGCGCCACGTTGCGCTCGGCCACGAGGATGTTCTCCACCTGGCCGTCCTCGTCCAGCACGATCTTCGCCTCCGGGAGATCGAAGTCGATCGACCCGCGGCCGTGGCGGCGCCGGTTCAGGATCTCGAACAACTCACGCATGCGCTCGAAGTGCGGCACGAGCTCGCTGTATCGCTGCCGCCGCTCGGCGTCGCCGTCCAGAATCGCGTGGACGTCGGTGTACGTCATGCGCGCGCGGCTGACGATGACCCCGTCGTGGAGCGTGGCGTCGACCACGCGCCCGCGTCCGTCGATCTCCATCACGCAGGACTGCACGAGGCGATCCACGTGCGGACGCAACGAGCACAAACCTGTGGCCAGCGCCTCGGGGAACATGTGCACCGCACGCTCGGGGAAATACACGGACGTACCGCGATCGGCGGCTTCGCGATCCAGCGCGCTCCCCTCCTGCACGTAGTGCGCCACGTCGGCGATGTGCACCTTCAGCAGGTAGTGGCCGTTCTCCAGCCGCTCCACCGACACCGCATCGTCGAAATCGCGCGCGGTCTCGCCGTCGATGGTCATCGCGACGTCGCCGCGGAAGTCCGTACGGCCGGCGATGTCGGCGGGATCGACGTCCACGCCCATGCCCGATGCCTCGGCGAGGCTCTCGTCCGAATGGCGATCGGGAATGCCATGCTTACGGATGATGATCTGCGTGTCGACGCCGGGAGCGTTGATGTCTCCCAGTACCTCCAGCACGCGGCCGAGCGCGCCGCGGCCGTGAACGGGCCAGCGCACGATCTCGATCACCACCATCTGTCCTGCCGTGGCGCCGAGCTCGTCGCCGGCCGGGATCTGCACGTCCATCAAGAGCCGCTTGTCGAACGGCGCGACGTACTGGAGGCCGTGCTCTTCCCTGTCGAACCGGCCGACGGTGGTGGCCGCGCTCCGTTCGAGGATGCGGACGACGCGCCCCTCGGCGCGCCCGTCGCGCGCGTGCCGCTCCACGCGCACGACGACGCGATCGCCGTGCATGGCGTCGTGCAGGTTGTGGCCGGCGACGTAGATGTCGCCCGTCACCTCGTCGATCGGCTGATCCAGCCTCACGAAGCCGAAGCCGTTCGGATTGACCACCAGCCGCCCGGCGGCCAGGTCCATCAGCTCCGGCACGCCGAAGTGGCGTCCGCGTGTTTCAATCAGCGCACCACGGGCCACGAGCGTCTTCAGGGCCTTGCGGATCGCGGGGGCCTCCGACCGGGGCAGGCCCAGCAACCGCATCAACTCCTTGACGGTGGCGGGATGGGTCACGCGGGTGCGGATGCGCTGCAGCAGATCGTCTGGCGTCATGGTGTGGTCAATTTTCCCAACCGGAGTGTCTCGGCCTCAGTCTACAGGCTCGGTGACCGATGAGGCGCTCGTGGCCCGCGCGCAGGGCGGGGATGAGGAAGCATGGGCCGAGCTCGTGCGCCGCCACCACGCCGCCGTGTTCCGGGCCGCGCACGCCGCCCTCGTCTCGCGGGCGGATGCCGATGATGCGGCGCAGGACGCGTGGATCGCGGCATGGCATGCGCTCGACGGCTTCCGCGGACAGGCGTCGTTCCGCACGTGGGTCCTGACGATCGCCTGGCGGAAGTCGCTGGATCGGCGGCGGGGTCTCGCGGCGTGGCTGCGCATGCGGCGTCTCGATGCAGGGGACGATGACCCGCTGGCCGTGACGCTGGCGGCCACCGATCCCGGCGCCGCCGCGCAGTTGGAGGACAAGGTGGCGCGCACGCGCATCACGAAGCTGATACGCGCGCTGCCCCGCACGTATCGCGACGCGCTGGTACTGATGGCGACGGGAGACGTCTCGTACGTCGACGGTGCGGCGCTGTTGAACATACCGGTAGGCACGCTGAAGTGGCGCGTGAGCGAGGCGAGGCGCCTGCTGCGCACCAGGATGGACGTCCACTCGCAGGGAGGGCCGCACGATGCTTGAGGAGGAACGAATCGACGCGGCGCTCGAGGCGATGGCGAGACCCGAGCCGGCGGCCGATGCCGTTGCCCGCGTCCTCGCACGCACGGGACCGGGTAACGCGGAGCCGGGGATGGCGCGGAGCCTGTCGCGTGCAGGGACGACGCATGCGTCGCCCCTGCGTCCCTGGCTCGCCGCGGCTGCCACGCTCTGTCTCGCGTTGGCGACGATGTGGTTCGTGTGGCGGCCTGACGCGCTCGTCGGGCCTGCGCCGTCTGCATCAGGCACACCGTCGATCGACGCACCGGTGAACGCGCCGACGCTCGTGTCGCGACAGCCGGCGCCCGTGACGTCCGCCGCTCACGACGTACGGCCGGAGCCCCATCGTGCTCGCGGTCGCGCATCGACAACCAGACACGCGGCGGCGTTCGTACCCGTACCCGCGGTCTACGTCGACGTCGTACCGCCGCGCGCGGATCTGGAGGCCATCGAGGTGCCGCCGATCGCCATCGAAGACATCACACAGACATCCATCGACATCGAGCCGCTGCCAGCACTCGAACCGATCGCGATCGCCGCGATTCCGCTGGCGCCACTCGACGCCGACGCCATCGACAACCAGGAGAAGCCATGACGCTCATCGCCCTCGCCCTCGCCACCGCCACTCTGACGGCGGCCCCATCGTCAACACAGCCGCCAGCGGCGGCGAGGCCACCGATCCAGACGCCTGCACCCGTCCCCCCGCCACAGCCGAGAACACCCGAGGTCGCCAAGCCCGCCGACACCGCGCCTGTGGCAGTTCCTTTTCCTTTCAAGCTGCCGACGCAGAACGTCAAGGTAGATGTCACGATCACCGAGCGGGCGGGCTCAGGCACGCCCGTCGCACAAACGGTGTCGCTCATCGTCGCCGATGACCGCACGAGCAAGATCCGTACTTTCACGGGTGGTCTCCCGTTCAATGTGGATGCGAAAGCCAACATCACCCCCGAGCGGCGCGTGCTGCTCGAGTTGGCGGTGATGTACACCGCGTTCCGCGGTCAGCTGTCAGCGGCAGGGGAACGTGCATCAGCGACAGCGAACGACCAGACGGGAACCGCGTCGACCAGGTCCACCAGTAGCGTGAACAACCAGCTCACGCTGCTCCTGACGCCCGGCGTGTCGACGGTGGCCGCCCGAAACGCCGACACTGGCGAACGCGTGGTGACCATCGAGGTCATGGCGGAGATTCTGAAGTGAGTAATGCCGCGATGCTGGGAATGACGGCTGCACCTACCTGTGGCCGGTTCGGCGTTCGTCATTCATTCCCGGCATTCCCGGCGTTCCCGGCCCGCCTTCGCGCTTTCGGCGCTACGGCGCGGCAGGCATTCCGATCTACTCTGCGGCATGACTCGCGGACGCTTGTGGGGGTACTTCGCCGGTACGGCCGTCGTGGCGGCGTTGTTCGGATTCCTGTTCGGTTGGTATCAGGCGTATCCGGCGCAGCACAGTCGCGACCGTGCGCTGCTGCGCCTGCGCCTGTCCGAGACGCGCGCCCGGACGCTCGACGCGCGCATGGCGCTGATCAGCGCCAACTTCGGCAACGCGCGTGCGCACGTGGAGGAAGGCATTCGGCTCCTCGACGCCTTCAGGACGACGGGCCAGCGCGACCTGCCACCCACCGAGGCGGCCAAGGTCGACCAGGCGCAGCAACTGTTGCGCGACGCCCTGGCGCTCGTACCTGGCGCACCGGCTACCACCGAGACGGCCGTCGCCAGGCCTGAAGGCGAGGCCGAATCGAAGACGCAGCAGGCAGCCAACCTCCTCGGCGAGGTGTACCGGTCGACGCCGGAACCTTAGGGAAATGCCGCGATGCCGCAAATGCCGGGAATGCCAGCTCCCCGCCGGATAAATCCGGCGGCTACACCGGCCTGTGCATCGACAGCCGGGCTCGGAGAGCCGGCCCTACCTTGCCGTGGTGCATTCCCGGCATCGCGGCATTCGGCATTGCACCGTCAGTACACCAGCGCCACCTGCACATCTCCGACATTCGTGTCCGTCGGACCCGTGCGTGTGAGCGTGCCGAGGCGGCGGTGGCACTCGTAGGCGTCGTTGTTGCGGAGGTACGCCTCCACGCTGATGCGCTGCGCCGCGGCCAGTGCCGCGGTGCCGGTGTCGGCCCACGCGCCGGCGGCGTCGGTGGGGCCGTCGATCCCGTCGGTGCCGACGCTGGCAAGGAGCACGGACTTCTCCGCGCGCGCCAGCGCATCGATCGCACCGGCGACGAACTCCTGATTGCGCCCGCCGCGTCCCGTACCCGCAACGGTCACCGTCGTCTCACCGCTGCTGATCACGCAGACGGGACCATGCCCGTCACCAACCGCCGCGAGAACAGTCGCGACGTGTGCGGCACCTGATTCGCGCGCCTCGCCGAGAACAGGCGACGGCAGCACGATGGCGTCGTACCCGCGTCGTCGCGCCTCCTCTGCGGCACCTGCCATCGCCATCAGACGCGATCCGATGAGCCGATACTCGCTGCGCCGGAACGCCGCGTCTCCCGGCTTGGGCGTCTCCGGGACGTCCCCCTCCACACCGCGCTGCAACCACGCGCGTACTGACGCCGGTACCGCCGTTTGATCGACCATACCCGTCACGATGCGCCAGGCGTCGGCGAACGTGCTCGGGTCGGCCACGGTCGGACCGGATCCGATCACGCTCGGGTCGTCCTCGATCGGCGCCACGACGTCGGAGATCGCCAGTGTCACCGTCCGTCCGGCGCACGCGGCGGCGAGTCGCCCACCCTTGATGCCAGACAGGTGCTTGCGCACGCAGTTCAGTTCGTCGATCGCGCGCCCATCGTGCATGAGGGCCCGCGTGATCTGCTGCTTCTCGGCGAGCGTCACGCGATCGACCGGACAGCACAGCAACGCCGAGGCACCTCCGGACAGCAGCACCACGAGGTGATCGCCTTCGCGCACCGCCCGCGCAGCCGCCAGCGCGGCGTTCGCGGCCGCCACGCTCTCCGGTGTCGGTGTCGGATGCCCTCCCGTGTACCACTCCACATCGTCGGGCACGCGACTACCGTCGTGGGTGCCCACGCCGATGGCCCGCCGCGGGAGCTCTGGAACGAGCGCGAACCAGCGTTCGAGCATGGCTGCCGACGCCTTGCCCGCCGCGATGAGCGTGTAGGGGCGGCCGGCCACGACGGGCGGCGTGCCGTGGACGAGCGCGCGGCGCACGAGCGTGGATGCGGAGACGGCGGCGAGCGCCGCGGCGGTGATGCCGGCGAGATCGTCGCGCGCACGCGACGGGAGGGTCAGTGGCAGCGCCGGCCGTCCATCCATGCCTGCCGCGAGGCAACGTGGCTGAAGTGATCGAGGATGCCGCCCACCACCTGCTCGGCCTGGCCCTGCCGGCAGAGGATCTCGATGCGATCCATCACGCGGCCGAGCGCGAGCTCGACGCACGCGACCGTCGCGCCCGAGTAGCACTCACGCTGGAGGAGGAGCTGCTGGTGGCAACGCTGGAGTTCTTCACGATAGAACTCCGCGAGGACCGACACACGACGGTGGGAGTCGACGGTGGTACGTGTGTGTCGGAGCAACACATCCCACTCTAGTCACGCGCGCGGCCGGGTGTCAACGACCGATCTCACGGGCACCGACCCAGCCGGCCAGCGCGCCCGCCAGCACCGTGGCCGCGCCAAGCGTAAGCAGATGCTGCCATGTCAGGAACGGCGCGTACGGGAGATCCAGCGCGCGGGCCCACGCGGCGGCCGGCCCCTGCCAGACGATCCACAACGCGACGCGCAGCAGGACCACGGCCACGATCGTGCCGGCCAGCGCCTGCAGGATGCCTTCGGCTACGAACGGCCCCGAGATGGCGCGCGGCGGTGCGCCGAGCAGGCCGAGGACGTCGATCTCGTCGCGACGCGCGTAGTAGCCGAGCCGCAGAACGGCCGCAACCGCCGCGAACGCAGCCAGCGCCAGCAGCAACGCGAGCGCCGTGACCACGCGCCTGACGGTGGTGACCGTCAGCAGCACGCGCCGCAGCACGTCCCTGTCGTACACCACGTCGTCCACGCCGGGCAGCGCGCGCAGTCGCTCCACGAGCGCGTCCACCTGCGCCTCGGTGGCGGACGAGGCAAGGCGCGCCTCCACCACGGCACCGAACGGCCGCTCCGGCAGTGCCGTGATCACGGCGGCCAGGTCCGGGAAGTCCGCGGTGACGCGCGACGTCGCCTGTTCCGCGTCGAGCACATCGACAGCCGCGACCGCCGCATCGCCGCGCGTGGCCTGGGCCGCCGCGTCACAATCGGCCGTCGACGCGTCGCGCGCGAGATAGACCGACAGTTCGGCCGCCTCCGTCATTCGTGTCGTCAGGTCGCGCAGCGCCGTCGACGCCGACAGCGCCGCCGCCAGCACGAACACCGCTGCCGCCAGCAGCATCGTCGACAGGCTCGCGACGCGCCACCGGCGTCGCAGCGACGTCCATGCCTCGTCGAGGCAGTACCGCAGGAATCCGACGGCATGCGTGTCCTCGTGACGACGGCTGCTCACGACGCCCTCCGATCGGCCACCACCTGACCGCGCTGGAGCTGGACGACCCGCCTGTTGACGTAGCGGATCAGCTCCTCGTCGTGCGTCGCCATCAGGACCGTCGTGCCCGCGGCGTTGATGCCCCTGAAGATGTCCATCACCTCAATGGACAACGCGCGATCGAGGTTGCCCGTCGGCTCGTCGGCAAGCAGGAGCGCGGGTTCGTTCATCAGGGCGCGCGCGATCGCCACGCGCTGCTGTTCGCCGCCGGACAACTGCATCGGGAACGCCTCCATCCGGTGCTGGAGGCCCACCTGCTGCAGGAGCAGCGACGCGCGGCGCCACTGCTGCGACCGCGGCACGCCCATCACGCGCGCCACCGTGGCCACGTTCTCGAACACCGTGCGGGCCGGCAGCAGCTTGAAGTCCTGGAACACGAACCCCACCGTGCGCCGGTACGCCTGCCGCGCCTCGCGGCCGAGCGTCGCGAGGTCCGTCCCGTTGACGAGCACCTCGCCAGACGAGGCGACATCCTCGCGGAGGAGGAGGCGGAGCAGCGTGGACTTGCCGGCGCCGCTTGGGCCGGCGAGGCACACGAACTCCCCCTTGTCGATGGTGAGCGACACGTCGCGGAGGGCATCGAACCCCTGCCCGAACGATCGCGTGACGGCAGACAGCGTGATCACGTACGTGGTACTCCAGGGCGCGTCTCGACGAGCTCGACACGCACGCGCCCGAATCCGGCAGCCACGTCGATGCGCAGCGGCAATCGACGGGCGTCGGCACTCAGCCACAGATCGATCTGCGGCGGTGCCCGACGCGGGACCCGTTGCACCAGCGCGGGCTGCATTCGCAGCGCCGGCACCGGCTGTCCCCGCCACTGGATTGTCTCGGCTTTCAGGGGCCCGGACTCCAGCGTCAGATTCCGGCCCATGTCGTTCACGGGGATGGCCACGTCCATCCCTGGCACCAGTGGCAGCGTGCGCATCAGCAGGAACGCCGCGATCGGATCGCGATGGTCGCTCGGCGCCCTGAAGCCCGGTCCCGCCTCCACGCCGGCGGCATCGGGAGGCACCACGCGCACCACTCCACCAGCGCCGTCGTGGAACACCGCTTGATCCACGTGCCGGCGCCCCTCGCGGATTTCCCGCAGATGGACGATCGGAAGGAACGCCTCGTCCGTGAACGTGCGAAACACGTCACGCGCCTCGAAGAACTTCGCCACCCACGGCGCCGTTGTCAGCGACACGCGCGCCTCGTACCTGATGCGTGCACGGTTCGTCTCGTCCAGCCATCGCGGCAACGCCGCATCGTCTCCAGACGCGGCGAGCACGGCGATCTCGATACTTCCGGCCGACACCTGCGTACCGGCGCCATCCCAGAACACGTCGTACCGGCTCGACTCCCCTACCGCGAAGCCCGGCGTTCCCGGCTGCGGCGCGCTGACCATGGCCGGCGCGCCGACCGCCGCCAGCAGCGTCGCCTCGTCGGTCAGCTCGTAGATCACGTCGGTGCCACCGTCATCGCCCGCCACGCGGCCGCGCCGGACCAGCGGCCACCGCGCATCGAGGCCATCGTCTCGCGTGACGACGAACCGCACGTCGAGATCGTGCAGCGTCCAGATCGCGTCGGCCGACGGGAAGGTCCCGAGTGCGCCCGCGACGGCACCCGCGAACGACGGGCGCTGACCGCTGTACCCGTTCACGATCGGTCGACCGTGCACGAGCGTCCCCAGCATCAGCGGTGTGGCGGCGCGATCCTCCGGTTGTGGCAGGAACGCCACGGCGCCGGGTCCCTCCGCATCGCGTAACCAGACGTTGACCGGTGTGTCGAACACCGGGGCAGCGACGTACGGCACGCGCCACGCGAGCGCTTCGACGACCACGACCGCAGACAGCGCGAGTACGACGATGCCCCCGACGCGAGGTCGTTCACGTCGCCACCGCGTCACGGCGAACGCGGCGAGTGCGGCCACGGCGAACGCGATCAACACGGCGAAGCGCGCGGGTGCACGCACGGCCTGGAAGCCGAACACCCACCGATGCGCGAAGGCATACACGGTGCGCACGCCGTCCGGGCCGAGCGCCAGCACCACGCCCGTCACACCTACGGCAAGCCATGTCGCGAGAAGCGGCTGTCGCCGCTGACGCACGATCGTCGCGGCTCCGAGCACCGCGAGCGCGAGCGCCCCCCAGCCCGGCAGCAGACCATCTTCCTCGGTGCGGCCGATGGGCGCGAACGGGATCGGCCGCCACGGCGGCTCGCTCACGAAGCTCACGGGCGTGGCGGCATGGCGGCTCGCCTCGTCCATCGTGCGCACGAAGCCCTCGCGCTGCTGCACCTGCATGTACGGCACCAGCATCGGCGCCACGAGCGCTGTCGACACGACGGCGCCCACCGCAAGTGGACCGAGCAACCGGCCGAGCGACACGCGGCCTGCAGCGGCCACGAGCGCGAACCCGCCGATGCCGAGTCCCACGAGCCCGATCACGGCGTAGTACACGGACCCGAGCGCCGTCAGGCCGAACCACAGACCGAGCCACGCACCATCCTGCCAGCGTCGCCTGGCGACCACGCGATGGAGCGCGCCGAACGCGAGCGGCAGGAAGTAGAGCGCCTGCAACTGCAGATGGACGATGTGCGAGAACCTGTAGGCGCAGAATCCCCAGACGAGGCCGCCGACAAGAGGACCGATCGCATCGTCGAGCACCTGTCGCAGGTACCACCACATCGCCCACGCGCTGGCGGCGAGCGACGCGATGAACACGACGTTGTAGCAGAGGACGGGATCGCGCCAGATCGCATACACCGGCGAAACGAGCGCGGCCTGCACGAGCAGGTGATCGGTGAACGCGAGGGTCTGTCGTGCGGGATGGAAGATCGGCGCGTCGAACACCGCACCGTTCACCCAGGACGAGGGTGCCGCGAACAGGTTCTGCAGGTCCCAGCCGAGTGTGAAGAGATTGAGGAAGGGATCGCCGGCGCCGAGTGGTGCGCCCAGCAGCGCGCGCGGATGGCGGGCCAGCGGCCATGTCGCCACGACAGCCGCGACGGCGAAGCACGCGAGCGCGCCGAGGCGCTCGCGCCAGCTCGCACGCCCTGACTCAGGCGTCGAGCTGACGCTGGATGAGG
>CAYRAE010000100.1:0-10310 GCA_964422175.1 uncultured Luteitalea sp.
CGGCAGCACGACCACCACGCCGACGAGCACCACGATCAACAGAGGCACGCCACGAGCCTACGTCATGTTCTGTCGTCGGGCCGGACGACCTGTCCGCCGTCGCCCGAAGGGGAAGGTGGAAGCCAGGCCCCTCTCGGCGCAGTCGGGAGGGCCGGCTCTCCGAGCCCGGCCCCTCGTGTGCCACCATCACCTCGTGCATTCGTGGTCCAAAGGGGATCAGCTCACCCATCGCTTCAATCAGGAACTCGGCATCGGGCAGGTGATCGCCGTCGAGGGCCGCGTGCTCGTCGTCCACTTTCCGGCGCGGGACACGACGCTCCGGCTGGCGTCGGGCAGCGATGCGCTCGTGCCGGCGACGGCCACGCCGGACCGCCGCGACAGGTCGCTCTTCGAGCGCCTGGCAGCCGGCGACGTCGACAGCCCCGACGCGTTCCTCGCGCGACTCGACGCACTGCGCCTGCTCGCGTCACGAGAGGCCGGCGGACTCGGATCGATGCTCGGCGGGCGCGTGCGGCTCTTCCCACACCAGCTCCACGTCGCCGAACGGGCAACGGCATACTTACCCGTCCGCTGGCTTCTGGCCGACGAAGTGGGCCTCGGCAAGACGATCGAGGCGGCGCTCATCATGAACCGGCTGCTCCACACGCAGCGCATCGAACGGTGCCTCGTCGTCGCGCCCGATGTGTTGACCGTCCAGTGGCTCGGAGAGCTGTGGCGCAAGTACCACCAGGTGTTCACGCTGCTCGACGCGCCGCGTCTCGCTGACGTCGCGCGCGATTTCGGCGAGTCCTTCAATCCGTTCGACGTCCACCGCCGCGCGGTGATCGCGCTCGAGACGCTCATCGAGCGGCCCGACCTCACGGCGAAGGCCGTCGACGCGGGCATCGATCTGCTCGTCGTCGACGAGGCGCAGCGGCTGCGATGGCCGCAGGGTCGCGCCGCCGCACCGGCGTTTCGCGCCGTCGCCCCGATTGCCGCGCTCGGCCGGCACGTGGTGCTGCTCAGCGCCACGCCGCTCGAAGACGATGCGCACGGGTTCTTCCGGTTGCTGCAGTTGCTGCGACCGGAGGAATTCCCGGCAGACATGAACGTCGACGCTCGCCTGGCGTCCGGCGAGCCGTTCCCGCCATGTACCAGTGCCACGCGGCGCGTCGATATCGGTGGACTCCCGCCACGCCAGCCACGCCCCATCGACATCGCCGCGCTGCCGGACGCCTTGATCGCACACGCCGCGACAGTGCCTGTCGCCGACGCGCGTCGATTCGGCGACACCGCGGCCGCGGCCACATCGACGACGCCGGCACCGCCGTCGCCGCTCATCGCGAAGCGAGCCGTCGAGCGCGTGCGCCGCGCCCTCGCATCCGGCGCGGCGCTGAAGGCCGTGCTGGCTCCCGATGAACACGAGTTGCGCCAGCAGGCCGACGAGATGGATCGCACGGATCCGCGCCTCGCGTGGCTGCTGGAACACGCGGCCCGATGGCGGGCGGCCGGCGAGAAGACGCTGGTGTTCGCGGCGCATCGCGACACCCTGGAGATGCTGCGGGACGCGCTCAGCGCACGCGGAACGCTGGCCACCGGCGTCTTCCACGAGGAACTCTCCGCCGCGCGACGCGACACCGAAGTCGCCCGCTTCCGGGCCGAGGATGGACCGAGCCTGCTCGTGTCCACCGAGGCCGGCGGCGAAGGACGCAACTTCGAGTTCTGTACGCGCCTCGTGTTGTACGACCTGCCGTGGAAACCGGCCGCCGTCGAACAGCGCATCGGACGGCTCGATCGCATCGGCCGCCGCATCCCCGTCGAAATCGTCTACTTCCGGCCCTCAGGCGGCATCGGTGCCGACGTGGTGCGCCTCTTCGAGCGCATCGGTCTGTTCCACGAGCCGATTGCGGGCCTCGAGCCACAACTGGCATCGGTCGAACGCGTACTCGACGCGATTGCCGTCGACGCGTCGCTGTCGCCGCTGACCGACGCGCGGATCGACCAGATCCTCGCCGAGGCACGAGCCGCCCGTGCGCGCATCCACGACGCGGCCTACCAGCAGTTGCATCGCGATCCTTATCGGGCCGCACTCGGACCGTCGATTCTGGCGAAGGTGCCGACCGACCTCGACGAGGCGATGGAGCGCGTGATCACGCACACGGCCGCGCGGCTCGGGTTCCGCGTCGACGAAGTGCGCGGGCGGCGCGCGCATGCGATCGAGTTCGGCAGCGGCGCGCTCGTCGACAGCCTGCCGGGCGTGTCCGCCGGCGCGTCGTTCGTCGGGTCGTTCGATCGCGAGTACGCCGTCGAGGACGAGACGCACGACTTCTTTGCGTCGGGCCACCCGCTGGTGGAGGGGCTCCTCGCCCACGTCGAGGAATCGCCGGACGGCCGGGTGGCCCGCCTCGCGCTTCGGCGGGTCGGCGCACCAGGCCATGGCGTCGTGGCCATCTATCGGGATGGCCCGGCCCTTGAGGTCCTGGCTCTCGACAGCGAGGGGCGCGAACGTCCGGAGTGGGCCGTGGCGATCCGCGAGCCCGGAGCCCGGCTGACGGGCATGCCGCCCGCCCATCAGGCCCGCCACGACTGGCCGGCCCTGGTCCCGCGCCTGGCCGCGGCGCTGGCCCCCCGCCTCCCCCACGCCGTCGCGGCGATCGTCGTGCAGGGATAGGGACATTGACGGGAACCCTCCGTCAGGGCTACACTCTCTCGGATCGTGTGAGTCCAGCTCACACTCGCGGGGGCCAGTGCAGCCACAGTGTTCGCGTGACCCCACTGGCACAGCAGAAGCATTTCGGAGACTACATGTCACGGTTTAGAGGTCCGCGGTTGCGCGTGATGCGCGCACTTGGCATGAACCTGCCCGGCCTGTCGGCCAAGAGCATCGACAAGCGCCCGCATCCCCCCGGCCAGCACGGCCCGCGGATGAAGCGGAAGATCTCGCTCTACGGCACGCGTCTCCGCGAGAAGCAGAAGCTGCGGTACCACTACGGCGTCAGCGAGCGTCAGCTGCGCGCCGTGGCTGCCGTGTCCGCCCGCTCGAAGGGTCCCGCGGGTGCCATGATCGCCCAGTTGCTCGAGCGTCGCCTCGACAACGTGGTCTTCCGTGCCGGCTTCGCCCGCACGATTCCGGCGGCCCGTCAGCTCGTCAACCACGGCCACGTGCTCCTCAACGGCCGCCCGGTCGACATCGCCTCGGTGCGCGTGAAGCGCGGCGACGTGGTGGCCGTCCGCGAGCGCGCCAAGAAGGCCGTCGAACTGCAGCAGCAGGCCGGCCAGGTGCTGAGCCGTCCCGACTGGCTCGATGTCGATGCCGCCGCTCTCTCGGCGCGCGTGTCGACGCTGCCCGACGACACGGCCATCCCCTTCCCCATCGAACTGCGCCTGGTCGTCGAGTTCTACTCCTGACGCACGGCTGAACTCAGTACGACGCCCGCGTGTGCCTCACGGCGCACGCGGGCGTTGTCGTTTCACGGCCGGCAACAGGCAATCGGCAACCGGCAACCGGGTGCGCACGTCACGGAACGTACGGGCTTCAGCCCATGCGTCTGAGCCAGGGGCTGAAGCCCCTGGCCTTCATCGGTTGCGGTTGCCTGTTGCCGGCGCCGTTATGTGGCGCGGAGAGCTTCGGCGCGCTTCAGGGCCGCCGTGATGTGGGGAACGATGTTCTCGGCGCCGACGTGTTTGATGAACTGGGCCTGGTGCAGCAGCGCTGCGGGCTGCTGACGGGCGCCGCAGAGGATCAGCGATCGGCCCGACGCCTGCAGGCGATCGTTGAGCTGTTCGAACGCGTGCAGGCCGGTGGCGTCGATGGCCGTCATGTTCCGTAAGCGAAGGATGACGATATGCGGCAGGGCCGAGATGTCTGCCGTCGCGTCGGCGAGCTTGTCGGTCATGCCGAACAGGAACGGCCCCTGGATGCGCAGGATCGCCACATCATCCGGCACGTCGTGGTCCTGCAGCGTGTGCACACGCCCATCGTCGATGTAGTCCTGCGTGACCGGCAGGACCACCGTCGTATCCGTCACGCGATGGATGTAGAGCAGGGCGGCCAGCGCCATGCCGACTTCGACGGCGACCGTCAGGTCCGCCATCACCGTCAGCCCGAAGGTCAGCGCCCACACGGAGATCTCCGCCCAATCGAGACGCAGGATCGCCGGGATCTCGGGCCACTCGCCCATGTTGTACGCCACCACGAACAGCACGGCCGCCAGCGTGGCCAGGGGCACGAACGTGGCCAGCGGCGCGAGGAGCAGGATGATCAGCAGCAGCGTGAGCGCGTGCACCAGGCCGGAGACGGGCGTGCGCGCCCCCGACTTGAAGTTGGTGGCCGTGCGCGCGATCGCGCCTGTCACGGGGATGCCGCCCACGAGCGGTGACACCAGGTTGGCCACGCCCTGCCCCATGAGTTCCGCGCTGGAGTTGTGACGATCGCCCGTCATCGAATCGGCCACGACCGCGGAGAGCAGGCTCTCGACGGCGGCCAGCAGGGCGACGGTGAGCGCCGACGGCAGCAGCGGCAGCAACAGATCGGCCCGGAACGCCGGCATCTCGACGTGCGGCAATCCGCTCGGAATCCCGCCGAACTTCGACCCGATCGTGTCGACGGGCAGATCGAACACGACCACGGCAACGGTCGCCAGCACCAGCGCCACGATGGATCCGGGCACGCGCGGGTAGTAGCGCGGAACGAGCAGCACGAGCGCGAGCGACACCACGCCGAGCGCCACCGTCGCCGGATTCCACGCAGGCAGGCCGGCCACGAGCGCTTCCATGCGCGCGAAGAACTCACTTGGCGGATCGGGAATCGCGAGTCCGAGGAAGTCCTTGATCTGCGTCGACGCGATGAGCAGCGCGATGCCGTTCGTGAAGCCGATCACCACGGGCCTGGGGATGAACTTCACCGCGCGTCCGAGCCCCGTCGCGGCCAGGAACACGAGGATCGCCCCCGCCATCATCGTCACCATCAACAGCCCGGAGAGGCCGTGCGCGGCGATGATGCCGCTGACGATGACCACGAATGCGCCCGTGGGGCCGCTCACCTGGATGCTGGATCCGCCGAGCAGCGACACGACCAGCCCGCCGACGATGGCGGTGTAGATGCCGGCTTGCGGCGTGGCGCCGGAGGCGATGCCGAACGCCATCGCGAGCGGCAGCGCGACAACACCGACGGTGATGCCGGCGATCGCGTCCGCGGAGAACGTGCGCCGGTCGTAGCCGGCCAGCATGTCGAAGAGTTTGGGACGCCAGGTGGACCAGGGAATGGATGACGCGAGGTTCTTCATTGCGGCCACCCTTCAGGATCTTCCGAATGGCCGACGCTTCGCAAGCGCACCGCACCCGTGCGCCGGTGCCTACGACTCCGGGTGACGTTCGGGACCCGGCCGCTCGCGACTCCGTTCCGCGTCCTTCCACGCGACGTTGAGCTGCAGGAGACGAGCCGCCAGGAACAGGCCGTTCAGGGCAATGAGCGTCGACACCAGGAGGAGGCCGCTCGAACGCCAGTCAATCCAGATGAGGACGGGAGCGGCGGCAATGAGCGCGAACGCGATCGTGCGGTTGCGTCGACGGACACTCGCATCGCCCTCGATGTCCCGCAGGCGCGACGGGTGTACCACCACCAGCAACGGCGGGCGACTCCTGCCTGCGGCGTCGAAGATGTCGTAGCGGACATCGGGATGCGCCGTCGATCGCTCGCGCGCGAAGGCCTCTGCCTCTTCGAGCGAATCCGCCAGCGCGCACGTCGCCGCCTCGTGACTCGTGAGCGTCCCGTCCATCTCGCACGGTGCGCCATCGTCCATGCGCGACGCGAAGACGACGTACTGGTCCGGCCGGATGACGTCCGACCAGTCTTTCGGCCGGCGCGACGAATCGTAGACGCGGATGACCTGCATGCGCGGGGCCCTACGGCCGCTGGAGCCGTGTCCCCGGCAGGTGCGGAGCCGGAAGGTCCTCTGTCGCCCCACCCAGCACGCGCGCGAGCAGCGGCGACGTCATGCACGTCGTGACGAGCGCCATCAGCACCAGCATCGAGAACACGGCTGGCGAGATGATGCCGAGATCGAGCCCCAGGTTCAGCACGACGAGTTCCATCAGGCCGCGCGTGTTCATCAGCACGCCGAGCGCCGCGGACTCGCGCCAGGGCATGCCCGACATGCGCGCCGCGACGGCCGATCCGCCCAGCTTGCCCACGATGGCCAGCAGCAGGATGGCACCGCAATACATCCACATCTCGGTGCCAGACACCAGGCCGACGTGCGTCCGCAGGCCCGTGTACGCGAAGAAGATCGGCAGCAGCAGCGTCGTGGTGACGAACTCGAAGCGGGTCGTCAACGCGTCGACGAACGCGTCGGTCTTGGGCATCATCACGCCGATGAAGAAGGCGCCGAAGAGCAGGTGCAGGCCGAGCCACTCGGTGAACACGGCGCCCACCATCACCACCGCGAGCATCGAGGCCATCGCGTCTTCGCTCACGCGGCCCGTCCGCTCGAATCGCACGAGGAAGCGTCCGAGGCCCACGCGTCTGACCGCCACCACCGTGCCGACGAACACCACGAGCCCGGCGAGCATCATCGGCATCGGCATGGCCGTGTGCGACGCCCGCACCAGCGCGACGATGCCCGCCAGCAGACACCACGCCGTGACATCGTCGACCGCCGCGCAGGCGATGGCGACCGAGCCGACAGGCGTGTCCATCAATCGCCGCTCGCGCAGGATCCGCGCGAGTACGGGGAACGCGGTCACGCTCATCGCGATGCCCATGAACAGCGCGAACTCGTGGAACGCGACCTCGGCCGACGAGACACGCGGATAGAGGTACAGCGCGAGACCCACGCCGAGACACATGGGCAGCGTGATGCTGGCGTGGCTCGCGAGAACGGCCGTGTGACCGAGATGCCTGAGTCGGCGGATGTCGAACTCCAGCCCGACGAGGAACATGAACAGGAGGAGCCCGAGTTGGCTCAGCGTATTGAGATGCGAGAGGTTTCCGGCAGGAAAGAGCGCCGCCGACATGTCGGGCGCCAGCCAGCCGAAGAGAGACGGTCCGAGGGCGATGCCCATCGCCATCTCGCCCACCACCTGCGGCTGACCGATCCCGCGCGCGGCCTTGCCCGCGACGCGCGCACAGACCAGGAGCACAGCCACCGACAGGAACAGCCATGCCAGACTGGCCGCCCCGGTGCGCGTGAGCAATTCCGTCTCCGCACCGCTCGTCGCGGCCGGTGCCACGAGATCCCTGCCCGCGTGCAACGCCACGAGCACGCCCAGCACGGGCAGCCCGACCAGCACGATGTATTCCAACAACACGCGCGACACTCGGCGCATGCAATCCTCCCGGCGGCTACACCTGTCTCAACGTCGTCGTGAGTCGGGGTGCTGCCACACCACGCCGGAGGTCACGACCGTCGACCGCCAACCCACAATCACGAGGGAGCAGCCTACGCGAGTCCGGCTCCGCCCGCCATCATGGAAATCGGGGAGACTCACCATGTGCGGGTCGGGCCCGGAGGGCCGGCCCTCCCGAGCCCTGCCCCTGCCGGCCTGGCAGCATTCTCGGCATTCCCGGCATTCCCGGCATTCCCGGCATCGCAGCATTCTCGGCATCGCGGCATTCCTATCTGCGTTTGCGCACCTCGTCGGGCGTCACCGCCGACGCCGCGTTGCCCCATGCCTGACGGACGTACGTGAGAATCGACGCGAGCTGATCGTCGGGCAGCGCCGCCAGCGGCGGCATGCTCGGATAGGCTGGGTCCACGTCGCGGCCGCCGAGCACGACGTCGATCAGCGTCGCGGGCGGCCCGGTCACGATGGACGAACCGGCCAGAGGCGGAGCCAGCGACGGCAGGCCCCTGCCGTTGGCCTGATGACAGGCCGCACACACGGCGAACGCCGTGCGCCCCTGCTCGATGACCGCAGGCGAAGCGCCGGCGACAGCAGACGAGGGCGCGGCGGGTGTGGTCGTTCGACTCGATGCCGCCATCCCATCGAGGATGGCCGACTGCCGCCATGCCTGCCCGGCTGTCACGCTCGACGCACGACGCAGCATCGCCAGTCCCTCCGGCCGTCCTTCATTGGCCACTGCCGTGGCCAGCGCCGTCACGAGCGCACGATGCTCCGCTCGATCCTCGGACCACCACGGGGACCCGAGCACGGTCTCCAGCGTCGTCAGTTCGCGACCGGCAAGGCCGCTGATGAACGCATCGATCACGAACGGCACGGCGATATCCCGTCGCAGCAGCCGGAGGCGCGTCTCCTCCGCATCGGGTGCCGTCGTGGCGCCAAGTGTGTACATCACCTGACGCCGCACCGCGACGTCCGTATCGTCTGCCATGGCGAGGACAGCCCGACGCAACCCCGCATCGGTCAGTCTCGGTTCCGACACACGCAGCGCCGCCATACGCACGAAGGGCGACGCGTCGGCGAGTGCCGTACGAATCACCGAGTCGTCTGCCGCACCGATGCCGTCGAGCGTCCACACGGCCTGCAGGCGTACGCGTGCGTCGGCATGCGTCGTCGCGAGCGTGCGCAGCACACCTGCGATCCGAGGCTCGCGCGGCGATGCGTTAGTCGACGCCAACATGTCGCGCGACTCGACGATCCGCCGCTGCGCCATGTCGCGCCAATGTCCGTTGGGATGCGCGAGCAGCCGGAGCCAGCCGTCGATGTCGTCACGCGCCACGCGCTCGGGCGTCTGGAGCGGACGTGCCTCGTGCACGATGCGGTAGATTCGCCCCATTCCGCCGAACGGCTTGTGCAGATCGCGCGCGAGGATCTGGTTCCTGAGGAACGTGGTGAGGAACAGGTGGCCCTCGATCACACCGCGGTACATGTCGGCCACGTACAACGCACCGTCTGGGCCCGTCGCGGTGAAGACCGGCCTGAATCGCTCGTCGTTCGAGAAGAGGAACTCGCGCTCGGCGTAGGCGTTGCGGCCCGTGACGATGCCGTCGAGGTCGGTGAGGACCGAGCGCCGGATCAAGCGGCCCGCCGATTCGCCGACGAACACGTTGCCGCGATAGTCGTCGGGGAACTGATCGCCGCGATACACGGTGGGGGCGGCGTTGGCCGTGAAGATGCGCAGTCGGCCATCGTCATGCAGTTGCGCGCGACGGTTCACGCCCGGCGTGATGGCGTGTGGCCACACCTCGTTGTCCAGGCCCACGCGGACGTCGATCCCCGCCGTCGCGGTGTAGTGCGGATTGCGCGTGGCGTACGCCGTAGGCACGAGACTCGCGCGGATGTGGTCCTGGTTGTAGCTGAAGAACAGCCGCCCCACATCGTCGTGCGACATCCCCCACTGCCCCGCGAGACGTCCGGATCGTGCCGTCAGGCCGGTGCCGCGCGAGATCCGTAATCGATCGTCGACCTGAAGCGCGTACGTCCAGTTGTCGAGCGTCCACGACGGACTGCTCGGCGCCAGGTGCGGATTGACGGGAATGGGCAGGCCGCTGGCGACGACCTCGCGCGTGTCCGCCTCGTCGTCGCCGTCCGTGTCCTTCAGGAAGACCACCTCGGGCAACGCGAACACGAGCACGCCGCCGTCGACGAGTTGGAACCCGCGCGGCCAGTCCATCTCGGCGAAGACCGTGCGCGTGTCCATGCGACCGTCGTTGTTGCTGTCGCGAAGCACGACGAGGCGACTCTTCGGCGCCGGCGCGGCGTCGAGTCCCGGCAGCACGCCGTGCAGCTGCCAGTTGTACGAGGGCCACTCCAGCACCCATAGCGCGTTGCCTTCGTCGAAGGCGAAGGCAATCGGGTCCTGGACGAAGGGTTCGGCAGCGACGAGTTCGATCCGGAATCCCGGCTGCAATTCCATCAGCGCCATCGACGCGTCAGGCGTGCGTACCGGCGCTGGGGGAATCCGCCAGTGCGCTGGTGGAGGCGCCGTGTCGACTGCCGCCCGATCGCCCACCTGCGCCATCGGAACCGCGACGGTGCCGCACGCAATCGATGCCGCCAGGATGGCCGCGCCGCGTCCGAATGTCATCGGCCGACGGTCACCGCGATCGCGTCGATCGTCACGACGGCGCCAGTGCGCCCGACGCCCTGCACGGCGATCTTCGACGCCGACGGCGGTCGCGCCGCGTCGTAGATCGACGGACGGATCACGTTGATTTCCTCGTCGGCCACCTTGTCGGACACGTAATATGTCGCTTTCGCGATGTGCCGCATGTCGCTGCCGGCCGCAGACACCACGCGACCGAGCTCGGCGAAGATCGCCCGCACCTGTTCTTTCGGATCAGGTGAGGCGCCCGTGAGTCCCGACACGAACACGGGGCTGCCCGCGAACACGCGCGCGATGCGGCTGTATCGCGCCGAGATCGGTTCGA
>CAYRAE010000101.1:0-10248 GCA_964422175.1 uncultured Luteitalea sp.
CGCAGCCGGTGAAGTGACGTCGAGCAGTCATGGTGGTGTACAGGATAGTTTCAAAGGGAAGAAAGGCCGAGCACGTCGCGCATGGAATACCAGCCGGCTCGGCCGCGAACCCACCGCGCGGCGCGCAGTGCGCCATGCGCGAACGTCGAGCGATCGCGCACGGTGTGCGTGAGCGTCACCGTCTCGGCCGGTCCGTCGAACCCGATCGTGTGCGTACCGGGGATGTGACCCGCGCGCGTGCTCGACACGTCGACGTGCCGCGTGAATCCTGCCTGACGCATCGCGTCGAGCAGCAGCAGGGCGGTGCCCGACGGCGCATCGATCTTCTTCGAGTGGTGCGCCTCGTGCAAGAACGCCTCGTAGGCGTCGAGCTCCTCTACACCGGCCGCCACGGCACGCATGGCTGCGTCCAGCAGATAGGCCCCCACCGAGAAGTTCGACGCCACGACGGCGCCGACACCGTGTCGCGCGATGATGGCGCGCGCGTCTGGTTCGAACGCCGACCAGCCGGTGCTGCCGACCACGATCGCGGGGGCCAGCGCGCACAGTCGATCCAGGTGCGCCTGCAGCGCGTCGCCCGTCGCGAAGTCGATCACCACGTCGGGACGCGCGGCAGCGGCCGCGGCCCAGTCGGCAGCGCTGCTGGATCGGGTCAGCACGCCCTCCACCCGAGCCCCGTACTGCGCGGCGTGCGCCTCGACGAGGCGGCCCATCCGCCCATACCCGAACAGGACGAGGCGCATCAGGCCACGACCTCGGGAACGACGTCCGGCTCGAGGCAGAAGCGCCCGTGAACGCGCGCCATCGCCGCCTGCAGGTGCGACTGTGGCAACACCACGGTGAGGTTGCGACGGGCACCGGCCTGCGACACCATTCGCAGCGGGAACTCGTCGAGCGCGCCGAGCACGCGCGCGGCAAGGCCGGGCTCGAGGCGCAGCCGCTCACCCACGGCGCAGAGCAGCGCCATCTCGGATTCGACACCAACCTCCGCGAACGCGGACAGGTCGCGCACGATGTCGTCGAGCGCGCGGCGATCCTCGATCGTGATCGACACGCTCACTTCAGACGTGGTGATGACGTCGACGGAGGTGCGATAGCGTTCGAACACCTCGAACACCCGGCGCATGAAGCCGTAGGCCGCGAGCATCATCGACGATCGGATGTCGATGACGGTGATGTCGCGCTTGCACGCAAGGCCCGTGAGCGGCGCGTCGGGCAGCGGCGGATTCGCCGTGATGGTGGTGCCCGCCACGTCGGGCCTGTGCGAGTTGAGGATGCGTACCGGAATGCCGTCGGTGACGGCCGGCGCGATTGTGCTGGGATGCAGCACCTTCGCGCCGAAGTACGCGAGCTCCGACGCCTCGGCGAACGACAGCGCCGGAAGCGGACGCGCGCCCTGCACCACACGGGGATCGGCCGTGAGCATGCCGTCGACGTCGGTCCAGATCTGAATCTCCGCCGCGCCCGTTCCGGCGCCGAACAGCGATGCCGAGTAATCCGACCCACCACGTCCCAGCGTCGTCGTCACGCCCTCGCGCGTGGCGCCGATGAAACCGCCGAGCACCGCTGCCAGGCCGGTACGCGAGAGCGGCAGCACGAGATCGCGGAGGCGTGCCGCCGTCGACGCCTGATCCGGACACGCCTGCCCGTGCTCATCGCTCGTGACGAGAACCTCACGCGCGTCGACGAACTGCGCCGGTACGCCGAGATCCGTGAGGGCCGCGGCCACCAAACGCGAACTGGCCAGTTCGCCCATCGCGACGACGGCGTCGCGCGACCGCGGCGAGACCTCGCGCAGGACCGCCATCGCGTGCAGCAGCGACGCGGTGTCGCGCCACTGCCGTTCGAGCGCGTCGATGACGACGTCGCGCTCTTCACCGGCGCCGAGCAGGGCCTCGGCCGCGGCGCGATGCCTGTCGCGCATCGCGTTCACCTTCAGTGACGCGCCCGCCGCATCACCGCGTTCCACCGCCGACACGGCATCCAGCAGTTGATCCGTGATGCCCGACATCGCCGAGACCACCACCACCGGCGCACCGCTCACGCTGCTCTCGCGCGAGACGATGCCGGCGAGGCGCCTGATGGCATCGGCATCCTTGACCGACGTGCCGCCGAACTTCATCACGACCATGGCGACACCTCAGAGCAGGCCTTGCGCCTGCAGCAACTCGGCGTTGAGCAACGCAGCGCCGGCCGCACCGCGCACCGTGTTGTGGCCGAGCGCCACGAACTTGTGCTGCAGCACGGGACAGGGTCGGAGGCGGCCGAGAAACACGGCCATGCCGTTGTCGCGCTCGACGTCGAGGCGTGGCTGCGGGCGATTCTCGGCTTCGAGATAGACCAGCGGCTGCGCGGGCGCCGAGGGCAGCGCAAGGGCCTGCGGAACACCCCGGAAGGCGGCGAACGCCGCACGGATGTCGGCCGCCGCGACGGCGTCGGCAAAGTCGATCGAGATCATCTCCGTGTGGCCGTCGATGACCGGGACACGCGTGGTGTGCGCGCTGATGACCACCGGATGCGGCTCGACATGATCGCCCGCGAGACTGCCGAGGATCTTCTGCGGCTCGATCTCGAGCTTCTCTTCCTCGCCACCGATGAACGGGACGACGTTACCGAGGATGTCCAGTGATGGCACGCCGGGATAGCCGGCGCCGGACACGGCCTGCAGCGTGACGACGTTGCACGACGTCAGTCCGAACGCACGCAACGGCGCCAGCGCCAGCGCCAGGAACATCGTCGAGCAGTTCGAGTTGGTGATGATGCCGCCCTTCCAGCCGTAGTCGGTGCGCTGCCGTGCGAGCAGTTCGAGGTGGTCCGGGTTGATCTCCGGGATGAGCAGCGGCACCAGCGGATCCATCCGGTGGTTGCGTGCGTTGCTCACCACGATGTGTCCGGCTTCGGCGAAGGCACGTTCGATCTCGCCCGCCACGTTGGCGTCGAGGGCCGAGAACACCAGCTTCGGGCCGGTGCCAGGCACAGGCGACTGCACGACGCGCGCCGCCGCGGCGTCCGGCATCGGCGTGGAGAGCTTCCAGTTCGCGGCCTCGCCATAGGGCCGGCCCGCCGACCTCTCGCTGCCGGCCAGCCACGTGGCGTCGAACCACGGATGCCGTGCCAGCAATCTCACGAACTGTTGGCCCACGGTGCCCGTGGCACCGAGCACGCCCACTTCTACTCGAGACGACATCGAATCCTCGTTTCGTCCGCCATCAACGACAAAACCCGCCAGCGCGGGCCGCGCGGCGGGTTCTTGTGGTGCACGTACGCTTGTGAATGAGAGCTTGTCGAGCTCAGGACGCGTACACGAGCCACCCGCGCGCGGAAACGAGTTCCCGCTTTCGAGTGGTCACGGTAATGATGGTGGTGCGGCGCGTCACGGTCACATAGCGTAGCCGCGACGCCGGCTGCCTGGCAAGAGCCGGCGCGTGTCATACTCCGGCGCCATGAGCGCCGCCGCGTCGCCCGACCCCTCGACGTTCGACGCGACCATCGAGATCGACGCGCCCCCGGACGCGGTCCACGCCGCCTTCTTCGATGCCGGCTCGCTGCGGGCGTGGTGGGGCACGTGCGGCTCGGTCACCACGGCGACGCCGCTCGGTGTCTTCGCCGTGGAGTGGCCTGTGAGCGCCGACGCCGATCCCCTGATCGGGCCGTTCGGCGGCGCGTTCTACGGCATGGTCATCGACGTACGCCCCGGCCGCGAGTTCTTCCTCGCCGACGCGTACTGGGTTCCGCCCGCCGGCGATCCGATCGGGCCGATGGCGCTGGACGTCACGTGCGAACCGATCGGCACGGGCACGCGACTCCGTGTGCATCAGAGCGGCTGCGACGACAGTCCGCGGTGGCAACGCTATTACCGCGTGATGGGCGCGCGCTGGCTCGCGGCGCTGAAGGCGCTGAAGGCGCATCTCGAAGGCGCGCCCACGCATGACACGCCTGACGCGTGAGCGTCAGCCGACGCGACGAATCCGCAGGAAGTTGGCATCCGGCCGCGTGAGGTCCGCGTGGATGCTCACGAAGACGATCGGCTCACCGCTGCGCAGCACGCCCATCGCCACGAGCTGCCGTTCCACCTCGATGCCATCAGGGTTGTCCAGCACGGCCCTGTCCACGACGATCGACTCGACGCCTCGATACAGGATCAGGCGCCGCGCCACGCGGTCGTCGGCGGTGACCGCGTGGATCGGCAGGCCCGGCCGCAGGGCCGCGAGCACGCGCGCGGTCTTGCCATGGCGCGTGACGGCGACGATGGCTTCGGCACGACCGGCATGCGCGAGCGTGACGGCGGCCTCGCACAGCGCACGGTTGTGCGGCACGCCCAGGACGCCCGCGTTGAAGGACGCGCGCGGGCGCGGGCCGAGCGCCTCCGCATCGCGGATGACGGCGTCGAGCACGCGCACCGCCTCGACGGGATAGAGGCCGCTCGCCGTCTCACCGGACAACATGACGGCATCCACCGAGTCGTCGACGGCGTTGGCGGCGTCGCTCACCTCGGCGCGGGTGGGCCGGGGGTTGGCACGCATCGACTCGAGCACCTGCGTGGCCACGATCACGGGCTTGCCCGCTTCCTGTGCGAGCTGCGTGATGACCTTCTGCGCACGCGGCACGCTGTGCAGCGGCATCTCGTTGCCGAGATCGCCGCGCGCCACCATCACGCCGTCGCAGGCGTCGAGCAGCGAGGCGAGGTTGTCGACCGCCTGCGGTCGCTCGATCTTGGCGATGAGGGCGATCTCGTCGCCGCCGGCGGCGCGAAGCGCATCGCGCGTGCGGGTGAGATCGTCGACCGTCTGCACGAAGCTCAAGGCGACGATGTCGACACCGAGCGAGACACCGAACCGCAGGTCCGCGAGATCCTTGTCGGTGAGCGCCGACGCGGGCAACTGCACGTCGGGCGCATTGATGCCCTTGTGCTGTCCGAGCATGCCGCCGACGAGCACCGTGGTGTCGATCGATGTCCCGTCGGTCCCCTCCACCCGCAGTTCCAGCGCGCCATCGTCGAGCAACAGCCGCATGCCCGCGTCGACCGAGGACGCAAGGCCCGCGAACGTCGTGAACACGTGGCCGTCGCTCCCCTCGCCGTCGCCGGTGGTGATCCTGAGACGCGAGCCCTTCGGGAGGGCGATCGGGGCTCCTCCCGGGAGTCGTCCGGTCCTGATCTTCGGCCCACTGAGATCCTGCAGCACCGCCACATGACGCGCGGCGGCCTCCGCCGACTCCCGGACCAGCCGCATGGCGTGCGCGTGCTGGTCGTGCGTGCCATGCGAGAAGTTGAGCCGGAAGATGTCGACGCCAGCCGCGACGAGCGCGAGGATCATCTCGGGCGTCGCGCTCGACGGGCCGAGCGTGGCGATGATGCGGGTCTGTCTCATGGTGTCGATGGCGCGCCTGTCGCCCTCGGACGCACAGACGGCGTCCCATGCGACGGGGCGAGTCTATCGTGTCGGCAACGGCGGTGCCACACGACGGAGTCATTGGGGTATCGTGGTCGGATGGCGTTGTCGACGACAGCACGCGACATGCGCGACGGCCGCGTGCGCGCACGCGACCTCGTCGAACGATGCCTCGAACGCATCGAACAGTGGCAGCCGGTCACCAACGCATTCACGTTCGTCGACCCCGCTGCGGCGCGTCGTGACGCCGACGCCGCCGACGCGGCACTGCGTGCCGGCCACGATCGCGGGGTCCTGCACGGTATCCCTGTCTCGCTGAAGGATCTCCTCGACCAGAAGGGCTGCGTCACCACCGCCGGCTCGCGGTCCATGACCGCCGTCGCCACGGAGGATGCGCCGGCCGTGGCGCATCTGCGGGCGCACGGGCCCGTGCTGCTCGGGCGCACCAACATGCACGAGTTCGCGATGGGCACGACCAGCGAGGACTCCGGTTTCGGCGCTGTGCGCCACCCGCGTGACGCCGCGCATTCGGCAGGTGGATCGAGCGGCGGCGCGGCCGTAGCGGTAGCCACGGGCATGAGTCACGCGGCCATCGGCTCCGATACGGGGGGTTCGATCCGTATCCCGTCTGCCGCGTGCGGCCTCGTCGGCCTGAAGCCCGCGTGGGGCGACGTGTCGCTGACAGGCGTCGTGCCGCTCAGCCCGACGCTGGACTGCGTGGGCCCACTGGCCACGAGCGTCGAGGACGCGTGGCTGATGCTGCAGGCCATCCGATCGCGCGCGATACCTGCCTGCCCACCGGCGCGCGACGTTCGAGGCCTTGCCATCGGCGTCCTCCGCACGTTCGGCTGGCAGGCTGTCGACGCGGGTATCGGCGCTCGCGTCGATGCGGCGCTCGATGCCTTGCACGCGGCGGGTGCCCCTCGGACCGACATGTCGATGGCCATCGCCCCACTCGTGGCGTCCGCGTACGGCACGATCGTGATTCGTGAGGCCCTCGATTTCCACGCGCCCCGGCTCGACGAGCACGGCGCGGCCTACACGCCCGCCGTTCGCCATCGTCTCTCGACAGCGGATCGGCCATCCGACGAGGCGTATGCGGAGGCGCTCGACGTCCGTCGCCGCGTCGAAGAGGAGGTGTCGGCGTTGTTGACGCGCGTCGACGTCCTCGCCCTTCCAGGCATGGCGATCACCCCGCCACGACTCGGGCAGGCGCACGTCGCGTGGTCCGACAGCGACAACGAGCCGACACGCCTGGCGATGCTGCGCCTCACGCAACCGTTCAACATGTCCCGACATCCGGCCGTCGTGCTGCCGGTGGGGGCCACGCCCGATGGGTGGCCCGCCAGCCTGCAACTGGTCGGCCGCGACACGGCCTCGCTCGTCGCCGCGGCGCGCGGCGTCGAAGCCTTGCTGACTCAGGATCGCGCGTGATACTGCGCTGGGCCTTCCATCGCTGGGAGCTGTCTCTCCACAACCGCACGACCACGCGTATCGTTCGCGAGTTCGACTGGGGTGGTGACTGGGCGCGCGACCTCCCGCACGCGCCCGAGACGCCTGACGCGAACGCCACGGCGGAGGCGTTGGAGCGGTATGCGACGTGGGCGGTGGCGCACAGTGAGCAGTTCTTCGCGAGCACCGACGCTGCACCCGGCGAGTACACGATCGACGCCGACGGGCACCTCCGTTTCCCGAGTGAAGTCGTCACGCCGCACGCCGAGAACAACATCGTCCATGCGCGGTTGTACAGGGCGCGCGAGGATCGCGGGCGCGCCGTGGTGGTACTGCCGCAGTGGAACGCGGACGAGGACGGGCACGTGGGGCTCTGCCGCCTGCTCAACAGGGCGGGACTGACGGCGCTGCGTCTGAGCAAGCCGTATCACGACTGGCGCAAACCCGCCGACCTGGGACGCGCCGACTACATCGTCAGCAGCAACGTGGGTCGCACGCTGCAGGTGTGCCGGCAGGCGGTGCTCGACGCCAGGCGCGCCGTTGGCTGGTTGCACGCGCAGGGATATTCGTCGATCGGCATCTGCGGCACGAGCCTCGGGTCGTGTCTGTCGATGCTGACGGCGGCGCACGAGCCGCGGATCAAGGCGGCGGCGCTCAATCACATCTCGCCGCACTTCGCCGACGTCGTGTGGGAGGGGCTGTCCACGCGGCACGTGCGCCAGGGACTCGACGGTCACGTGGACCTCGACACGCTGCGACGCATCTGGGCCCCGATCAGCCCGCAGCCGTACATGGACCGCATGCGGCACCTGAAGACGCTGCTGGTGTACGCACGGTACGACACCACGTTCCCGCTGCGGCTGTCGAAGGCGTTCGTCGAGGAGTTCCGTGACCGCGGAATTCCGCACCAGGTCGCGGTCCTGCCCTGCGGCCACTACAGCACGGGCAAGACGCCATTCAAGTACCTCGATGGCTACTGGCTGACGCGCTTCCTGATGCGCGCGCTGTAGGGCCGGCTCTCCGAGCCCGGCCCGATGGCTAGAGGTAATCCAGCAACCCGCGGACGGCGTTCGCGAGGACGCCGGCAAGCGCCGACATCAGCGGAGACATGTCGCCACGCGCCACGGCGTCGGCCACGGTCACCGGTTCGGTGAGGAGCAGCCACAGCGTGGCCACGGCGAGCGTCGTCGCAATGGCGAGCACGACGCCCGCGAGGCTGAGTGTGGTCCTCGCGAGACTCATCGGGGCGATCCTTCCACGACGAGGGGTGAGACGGACCCCGGTCCGACCGGGTTCATTGATGACGCACCGATCCTAACGCGTCTGACGGAAGGTCTCTGGTCAGACGCCCGCCAGCACCTCGTCGGCCGACAACGCCTCCGGCTGGCCGAGTCCGACGGCGTCGAGACCCGCGCGGGCCGTCGTCGGTTCTCCGACCACCACGGCCTGCATCTGTCCGCTCTCCAGCCATCGACGGGCCAGGGCCGTGACATCGGCAGTCGTCACTGCTGAAACGCCTTCGGAGAAGCGATCGAACGTGTCGGCCGGCAGGTCGTACAACGCCAGCTGGGCCGCCGCCCTGGCGATCTGCTCGGCCGTCTCGAATCCGCGTGCATATCCACGCGTCAGCGCATCGTGGGCCGACGCCAGTTCCTCATCGGTGACCGGGCGACTGCCGCCGAGCGCGTCGAGCTCATCCAGGACGTCGCGCACCGACGCAGCTGTCGCCTCCGACTGGATGCTGGCCTGCACGGAGAACGGCCCGGCCAACCGGAGGAACTGGAACGAGGAGCGCGCCCCGTAGGTCACGCCTTTCTCCTCCCGCAGCCGCATGTTGATGCGACTCACGAACGCGCCCCCGAGCAGCATGTTCGTGACGACAGCGGTGTGATACTCCGTCGTCTTGCGCGGCAGCGCCACGCGGCCGATGCGGATCTCCGACTGGGCGGCGCCCTCGCGCGGCACGAATGCCAGTCGCGCACCCGACGCCGGCAGCGGTACCGGCGGATCGGGCTGAGGCACGCGCGGCCGATCCGAGAGATGCCTCGACACGAGTTGCACTGCCTCGTCGTGCCCGATGTCGCCGATGACGACGATCGTGGCTGGCGTGACGGCAAGCCGATCGTGGTACGCACGCACGTCGTCAGGCGTGAACGCCGCGAGTGACGCTTCGGTCCCGATGCCCGGACGGCCGTAGGAATGCGTACCGTACAGCTTACGCATGAAGAGCAGGTCGGCCACTGCCGACGCGGAGTGGCGAAGCTGACGCAGACGGTTCAGCCGCAATCCCTGCACGCGCGCGACATCCACCGCCGCGAGCCGCGGCCGTTCCGCCATGTCGACGAAGAGCTCGACGGCACGATCGCGATGCGCCGACAACGCCAGCAGCGAGATCACCGTGGCGTCGTGACCGATGTCCGTGTCGAGTTGCCCACCGATGCCAGCCAGCGCCTCGTGCAGCTCCGCCATCGTCAGCGCGGCGGTCCCCTCGTCGAGCAGGTCGGCCGTGAGTGCGGCGAGGCCGGCCGCATCGTCGCGGTCGGCGGACGTGCCCGCGTGCCAGAGCCACAGCATGGAGACGAGTGGCAACTCGCGGCGCTCGACGGTGGCCAGCCTGACGCCGGGCGCCAGTTCGCTGTACGTCAGCGAAGGGAACGTGATCCCCGGAGGGGGTGCGGGAACGGGAAGGAGCCGGCGATCGACGCTCACGCGACCACCGCCGGCGTGGCGTCGGTCAGGCCGAGTGACGCCTGCCCGGCCGGCACCACGCCGAGCGCGACGAATGGCCGCGAGAGCCATCGACGAGCCGCATCCCGCACACCGGCGGGCGTCACACGCCCGTAGCGCGCGAGGTCTTCCGAGACGAACCCGGGATCCTTGCGATACGTGTTGTAGGCGTTCAACTGATCCGACTTGCCCGAGAAACCGCCGATAGTCTGCAGGCGGTAGATGAAATGCGCCTCGGCCTGGACCTGGCTGCGACGGAGTTCCGCGTCGCTCACGAGCGTCGTGCGCACCTCGTCGAGACACGCATGGATGGCGGCCGACAGCTGTTCGAGGGACACGCCGGGTGCCGCCGTCGCAACGACCTGGAACATGCCCGTCAGCTCGCGCGAGTACTGCATGGCCGTCGCCTCCGTCGCGATCGGCTGCTCCACGACGAGCGCACGATAGAGGCGGCTGGTCTTGCCGCCGCCGAGGATGTCCGCGAGCAGGTCGCACTCGGCATCGCCGTCGCCGAACAAGGCCGGCGAGTGCCATGCCAGGTACAGACGCGGGAGTTCGACGCGATCCTCGAGTTGCAGCCGAACGCCCGACGCCAATGTCGGCGCGCCCGCCGCGACGGCCGGTACGGCGGGGCCGGCCGGGATGTCGCCGAAGTAGCGCTCTGCCTGCTCGAACGCCT
>CAYRAE010000102.1:0-10239 GCA_964422175.1 uncultured Luteitalea sp.
CCCACTGCTTCACGGCACACTCCTTCGTCGAGAGACAGCGCATGGTCGCACATGTGCTCGCCAGGATGGTGGGCGGCTGCGCAGCAGCGAAGGTGGGTGGGTCCCGATCAGGAGCGGATCTTGAACGTCAGGGTCCTGATCGCCTGCGAGAGGCCCGACTCCTGGATCTTCAGCAGGTCGTCGATCCAGGAACGCTCGTCGGGGATGCCGGCCCACTCGCGCTCGGCGGCGGCGCGTTCCTGCATGAGGCGAATCGGGAGCGTGGGGTCGACTGTCGCGTCGCGTACTTCGGCTTTCGCGAGCGTCGACAACTGTCGTTCGAGTTGATGCGGATCGATCATCGACACAGGCGTGCGGCAATGGCCGCACGCGAGCGCGCCTGACAGAGAGATCGGCGCACCGCAGTTGACACAGTTCACCTGTCGCACGCGCGCACGGACGTCTTCGATTTCCGCGTGCGTGAGCTCGCGCACGAGGTGCTTCTCTCGCAGGAAGTGGTACGCCGTGATGAACCGGCCATGACCCGAGGGACAGCGGCGATACGTGAACGACGTCGCGCGCTGCCGATCGTGGACTTCGTACAGCGTCTGCCTGCAGCGCGGGCACGCCGAGCGCGCCGCCACCGGACGCGACGGACGTGTCGTCAACCGCTCCAGCAGCTGCAGCGTGGCACCGGGACCGAGCTGCTGGCTCTCCGTCCCGTCGAACCACAGGCCACCGCAGCCATCACACACGTCGACGGCGAGCGTGCGGCCGTAGCGGCCAGACAGCCCGACCTGGTCCATCGGCTGGCCGCAGCCGGGACACATCGCTGTCGCCGTCATCGCGCTCCCTGTCACGCCCGGGGAATCGGCACCGCAGGCCGATTCGATGAATCCGCTCGGAACGCGTCAGCGAGCGAGCACGCGTCGCGCATCGCGCACGAGCGCTTCGGCCACGTCAGGCGAGTCGGCAGTCGCGGTGAGATGGCCCATCTTGCGACCCGGCCGGGCCTCCGCCTTGCCATAGAGGTGCAGCTTGACGCCCGGCAGTCGCAGCGCCGACGCCCAATCGGGTTCACCGCCGGCCCACTCGTCGCCGAGCAGGTTGGCCATCGCCGCCGCCGGTGCACGCGCATCCGTCTCGCCCAGCGGCAGGCCGCACACGGCGCGCAACTGCTGTTCGAACTGACACGTCACGTGCGCGTCGATCGTGAGGTGGCCGGAGTTGTGGGGCCGTGGTGCGAGTTCGTTGACGATCACGTCGCCGCCGGCGGTGACGAACATCTCCACGCAGAGCACGCCGACCACGTCGAGCAGCTCGCACGCGCGTCGCGCCAGGGCGACGGCGTTCGCGTGCGTGTCGGCTGACACACGCGCGGGCCACACGGAGACATCGAGGATGTGCCGGCGATGGCTGTTCTCGATGACGCCGTAGTCCACCATCGCACCGTCGACGCCGCGCGCGACGATCACCGACACCTCGCACGCGAACTCGACGACGCCTTCGAGGACCGCCTGCTGACGACCGATCGCCGCCCACGCGTCGGCCGACGATGATGGATCGTCGATGCGGACCTGGCCCTTGCCGTCGTAGCCGAAACTTGCCGTCTTGAGGATCGCGGGCGTGCCCACACGCGCAAGACTCGCAGCCATGTCATCCTCGCCCTCGATCACGGCGAACGGCGCGACGGGGATGCCGGCGGCCGCGAGGAACGCCTTCTCTCGCACGCGGTGCTGCGTCACGTGCAGCACGTGTCCCGACGGGCGCACGATCGTCCCCGCGCCAAGCGCGGCGAGCGTGCGCGACGGCACGTTCTCGAACTCGAACGTCACGGCCGCCACGTCGCGCGCAAACGCCGCCACCGCCTCGACATCGTCGTACGACGCCGACACCTCGTGATCGGACACCTGACCTGTCGGCGAATCCTGATCGGGCGAGAACGTGTGCACGCGATACCCGAGTCGTCTCGCGGCGATCGCGAACATCCGTCCGAGCTGCCCGCTGCCGAGCACGCCGATCGTGGCACCCGGGAGGATCGGGCCCATCACTCGAGCGGTTCGGAGCGGACCATGCGGTCCTGCTCGTCGCGGAAGGCGCGCAGCCTGTCGCGCAGGTCGGGGCGCGTCACGGCGAGCATGGCGACGGCGAACAGGCCCGCGTTGCGCGCACCGGCGGTACCGATCGCCATCGTGGCCACCGGCACGCCGCCGGGCATCTGCACGATCGACAGGAGCGAGTCGAGGCCGTTCAACGTGCGGCTCTGCACGGGCACGCCGATCACGGGCACGACGGTCTGCGCCGCCACCATGCCGGGCAGGTGCGCCGCGCCGCCGGCGCCGGCCACGATCACCTCGAGGCCGCGTGCCTGCGCGGCATGCGCGTATTCCCGCATCAACTCGGGCGTGCGATGCGCCGACACCACGCGCGCTTCGAAGGACACGCCGAACTGTTCGAGCACCGCGGCCGCGTGCCGCATCGTCTCCCAGTCGGACTTGCTGCCCATGATCACCCCGACCAACGGCTGCGTCTCGGACATAACGTCCGAGCAGTATAGCTATGCCGTCAGGATCCTCGTCCCTGTGCTTCTCGCACCAGCATTCCCGGCATCGCGGCATTCCCGGCATTGCCGGCATTCCCGGCATCGCGGCATTGCGGCATTCCCGGCATTCCCGCCATTCCCCTACGGTCGCGTGGCGAGGGCGCGGCGGGCTTCGTTGCGGATCGAGGGCGCCACTCGAACATCGGCGGCGAGGTCTCGGAGCACCTCCGGGCGCGTGCGGGCGAGCTCTGCGGGTTGCGCGACGAGCGCGGGCAACAGCGCGACGGGCACGCCGCGCGCCTCGGCCTTCCTCGTGAGCGTGATGCCGCGCGGCGTGCGTTCGAACTCCTCGATCTTCTGCCGGCACTCCGGGAACCGCGCCGCCGCGACTCTCAGGTGCTCGAGGTTGGCGCGGAACACGTCGGCGGAGCCGGTCTTCTCGGCCACCGCCGCCTGCGTCTCGAGATTGCGCGCGAACGCCTCGCCATCTCCCGATGCGAACAACGCCATCGTCCATCTGATGCGATCCATCACGACATCAGGGAGCCGCGACGCGTAGCGACGTTCGTCGGTCACGTCCACGTACTCGGTGACCGTCGCCTGGTACGGCACGGCCTCGAAATAGAGACGCACGCGCTTGCCCGGCACCACCTTGAATGCGAACAGGTCGCCGTTGCTCTCGCGCTCGCGCGGACTGACGGCCGTGCCGTCTTCGTACTCCGCCGTCACGCGCACCTGCCACTCCTGCGGCGATGCCGTCTCGTGGTCCGACCCGAGCACGCGGCCGTACAGCACCGCCGTCGGTTCCTGCGCGGCGACTGGCGGGGCGGGTTCTTCCACTTGTGGCGGCTCTGGTGCGGCATCGCCCGGCGTGGTCACGGCAGGCGGCGCGTCATTGGTGACCGGCGCGTCCTTGCCCGACGGCGCGCGAGTCCAGTCACAGCCGGCGAGCCACAGGCCCAGTACACATGCGATAGCCAACGGTTTCCTGTTCATCGCGCAGACTCCTTCCACGTGTTCACGCGAAACGCGGACGCCGGGTCGGCCGGTGGCGTTCCACGTACGCAGGCGAGGATGACGACCGGCGGCACGACAGGCTCGGCGAACGCGAACGCGCGCGCGTCGTCGCGGCGCCTGGCCTTGGCAAACGCCACGACACCACCACGCATCGACATGCTCACCCACTCGAACGTGACGTCGACAATCGCCGTCACCTGCACCTCGCGCGCGCTCGACCCGCCCTGTGCCGGCCATGCGCCCTTCGTGGTGAGGTGAAACAGTGCGTGCGCATCACCCTCGCATCCAGGACGAGAGGGCAGGCGCCGTACCTCGTCCAGGTCCACTTCCACCTGGCTGACAATCGGTGGCGGCGCCGGGGGCGGCTGATGCTGTTGCGCCGAAACGGCCCCCTGCGACACGGTCGCCGGGCGCGCGGGTGGCTCTCGCCACCACAGCGAAACCGCAATCACTACAGCGACCACGGCGACCATCGCCGCGCCGACAGCAGGACGCACACGATTGGGCCGGCTCTCCGGGCCCGACCGCGCCTCCGTACCCGATCGCCCCTCGTCCAGCACGGCCGGCCACGTACCGGTGCCCACGTCAGCCGATGGGAGCGGTACCGACGGTGCGGGAAAGAAGTCCGCCGGCAGCGTGGCCTGCACCGCGTCGATCGGCACGCCCTGATTGGCGAGCCCGTCGGAGGCTCCGCGATGCAGCGCGATGAGCTCCATCTGCGCGGTGAAGCATGGCGCGCCGGACGACCCGGGCTCCGTGTCGACGCGGTAGCGCAGCCGCGTCGGCTCGCGTGCATCGAATCGCCCGGCCGCGAGCTTGAGCGTCTCTCCCTGCGGATGCTGGATGACGAAGATCGTCTCGTCGGGCTCGAGCGGGCGCCAGCGCGGCGTGATCCATCCGCGCGCGACGTCCGACGCGCCGCTCGTCGTCGGGCGGAGACCGGCCGGCTGCGCAAGCCGGAGGATCGCGAAGTCGAGCTCGTCGACAGGGCTGCTCGCGACCAGCCATGCGGGCGCGAGCGCAAAGGCCTCGCCCTCGCGAAGCCGCTCGCCGTCACCAGACAGCTTGAAGTCGAAGCGCGCGAGAATGGGCGGCGTGCGGCGCGGGGCGAACGTCTCGATCACGTGGCGATTGGTCATCACGAGATCGGGTCCGACGAGGAAACCGGTGCCGAGTGCCTGCCACGCGGGAGCCTCGATGCGGCACACGGCGAGCTCGGCCTGCGCGAGCCGCGCGCGCCATTGCGCGATGTCGGAGAAGCCCGCGCGGAACACCCGCTTCTCGAGCTCCTCACTCGCGTCGATCCGATGATGGACTTCGCGTCGTTCCACGTCGTCAGATGAACAGCGTGCGCCGTTTGCCCTCGGCGCGGCCTTCGAGTTGCGGACTCTGCGGATAGTCCGCGATCAGTTCCCTGATGCGCTTGTGCAGGCGGTTGTACGTGAGCTCGTGCGGCGCTTCGCGGATGGCCTGCAGCGCGAAGTACGTCATCGCCCCGTGATAGGTCCCGTTGAACGCCGCGTCGTAGGCGTACTGCCTGTCGTTGCATCCCGTCAGCAGCACCTCCTTCATCCCCGACTCGGGATGCCACTCGCCCTTGCGATGCGCCGTCGACGGGCGCTGGAGCTGCGTGCCGCCACGGACCGCCGGATCGAGAAAGCGCACGCGCCTGTCGTCGAACGCCCTGACCTCGTCGCCCACTCGCGTGCCGGTGCCCGAGAAGCAGTTGTCGAGCACCACCGTCAACCGTACGCCCTCCGGCACGTTCTCGAACAGGTTCCGCAGCTCATCGTCCACGATCTCGTTGTCGCCAACGTCGTAGGGACACAACACCTGGTCGTACGCCTCGTCGCCACTGGTGTCGGCCTTGTACGAGCCGTGCGACGAATTGGTGAACACGAGCGCATCGCCTGCCGCCGCACCGGTCAGGAGATCCTTCAGTCCGTCGATGATGCGCTTCTTCGTCGCGTCGGCATCGAGCACGACCGTGACGTCGTCGAAGCCATACGTCTCTCGCAGCACACCCGCCCACGCCCGCGCGTCGTTGACGCACCCCTTCAGGGCCGCCCCGTCGTACGGGTAGTCGTTGATCCCCACACAGAACGCCCGTCGTTTCGCCATGAGGACCTCACATCACGCCGGGTGACAATCGGCCGGGCTCGGAGAGCCAGCCCTACCTTCTGCGTTGTAGGTAGGGTCGGCCCTTCGGGGCCCGACCCGTCCGTCCCCGGTTGCCGGTTGCCCATTGCCGGTTGCCGGGCCCTACCCGTACACCACCACCTGCAACGCCAGCTCGATCGCGGCGTCGCGCGAGAGCAGGCGCTGCGCGTAGTCGAGCACCAGTTCCCGTGCGCGCATGGTGAACTCGTGCGCGTCGAACGTCGCGCCCGGACGCAGATTGGGCGTGCGGCGTCCGAGCAATCGCACGAGGTGCGCGGCGAGTTCGCCATCCATCGGCGGCAGCACGATCACGAGCGGGACGCCCTGCCCGGCCAGCGACGCGCCGACCACCCGCAGCCACGCGCACGTCTCCCGCCCGGCGGGCGTGAGATCGAGCGTCGGCCTGCGCGGCGGTTGCAGCAGCACGCAGGCGACGTCGGGAAATGCGTGCGCGAGTTGTGACGCATCGAAGAGCGTGCCGCGATCGGACGCGAGCGATTCCAGCGACTCCATCATCGTCAGCGACTCACCCCCGGCGATCTCCAGGAACAGCCCCTGCGGCGTCTCGACGGGCCGGGCCGACACGTGGACCAGCCGAATCCCGGCGAGCTGAACGCCGTCGCGCACGTGCTCGGCGTCGACGGAAGCCACGGTGACGCGCCTGGCCCGCGCCGCGGGTTCCCACGCGTACGCGGCCTGACGTTCGTCTGCCGCGGTCGCCGCGATCGTGCCGACCGACACGACATCGCGTACCGGCGTCGATCCGGTGAGCTGCCTCGACGGATGCACGTGACGCACGACCGCCGGCCGAAGGTGCGTGCCTTCCAGCGCGCCACTCCACAGCAGCGCCTCCCATGAGGGCCACGCCGTGGCCAGCGTCACCTCGAGCCACGCGCGCGTCGGCGGCCGGCCCGCATAGGCCGTCGACAGTGCCGTTCCCGCCGGAGGCTGCCTGATCGCGTCGAGGCCGGAGAACGTGTCGGTGCGCCGCACACGCAGCGGCGCAGACACGACCACCGCGCCGCCATCGTCGAACACCGAGACCTCCGTATCGAGCGCCGACACGCGGCCAGACGTCGCAGCGGGCGCAGTCCCTGATGTCGCAATCCGTACCGACCACGGACCGGCGACCGGCGGCGCTGTGGCGATGGTCGGCACGGGCGCTCGTCGTCGCACGAGCCACGTCACGCCGCCGGCGACAGCGAGCACGGCGGCGAGCACGCCGAGCATCGGCAGACTCGAAGGCACCATGACATCGGCATCGACGGGCGGCGGATCCGGGTCCGGCGGATGCGGGTCAGGTGGAGGCGGGACAGGACGGACAATGCCCGGGGGCTCGCCTTCCGACGGAGGAGGCTCCGCTGGATGAATCGGTGTTCCGACAGACAGGAACATCCAGACCAGCACCGCTGTCGTCAGCAACACGCCGCCGATCGCCACGATGACGCGGGAGCGCGATGTACGCGAGGCCGTGGGGGAAGCCGGTGCGGGCGCCGAGTCCACACGTTCCCGAGGACCGGACGAAGGGGCGGGCGATTTCGTCGTCGTCGTCGGGACGCGTGTCTCCCTCGTGCCCATGTCGCTCGACGCGTCACGCGGCCACTCCCTCAGCTCGACGGGCAGCCACTCCGTCCTCGTGAACAACACCTCCGGTCGCATCCCCCCGTCGACCCAGTGGTGCAGTGCCACGACGCGATGCAGCCACGCGGCCCAGTCAGACGACGCCGTGGCGTCGCCGAAGGGAAGTGACGACACCTGCTCGATCTGCGTCCATGGCGGCACGCCGCGCACGGTATCCATGCGGGCGACGGTGTCGTGTGCGGCGCGCAACGACGCGAGGTCGATGCTGTCGCGCGGAACGCCCGCCCTGACGCGCGTGAGCGCCAGCAGCGTGGTCACCTGCCACACGCCAATCGCGTCGTGCGCGTCTTCGAACCATGCGAGCGCGAGCCCGAGCAGCCGCAGGGCGGGCGCCGGCAGTCGCAGCGCCAGGAGCTCGCCTTCTTCCATCGCCAGCGCGGCGGCCCGCCGCACGCCCACGCGCTGCACCAGTGACGCCGAAGGGCCACCGGGCGAGACGTCCAGCGCGGCACTCCGGATCCACAGCCGAAGCGCCCGCTCGGGCGATGCCGGATGACGTCCCCACCAGTCTTCCGGGGACACGGGCGTGAGACCGCAGTCGACGAGATCGACGTCGACGCCGAGCTCACTGCACTCCACCAGATCGAGCGCCACGGACGCGCGTGCCCACTCACCCTGTCCGTCAACGGTGGGGCCGGTCAGCAGGCGGCGCCCCGTTTCGGCGAGTCGCGCCGCGTCTCGACCGGTGGTGCGGCGCGCCCGCCACAGCGCGTGCGCCTCCCAGAGGGTCGACGCAGACTCGTCATGATTCACTGACGCATCCGTGCCGCCCATGAACGCGCGCATCCGCTCGCGCTCCTCGATCGGCAGCCCCGCGGTACCCGGATCCAGATGGCGGACGAGCCGTCCGAGCTCGCCGAGACGCATCCGCGTGACGGCTTCCACGCGGGCCCGCTCGACCGCATACGCGACAGCCGTGTTTCTGGCGCTCGTCGCGCGCGAGGTCATCTCGGCCAGCAGCCGAAGCCCTTCGGCGGCCCGGCCAGACTCCACGTCGTCGAGCGCCACGGCGACGGCGAGCGGTGGAACGAGTTCCTGGCCGAGGCTCTCGGGGAGCGCGACGTCGCCAGGCCCGATCGGGCCGTGTCGCAGGCCGATGTCGGAGGCCGGCACACCCACCGCGGCGGCCAGACGACGCTGGAGCGACGCCAGCCTGTTGGCGGCCGGCTCGCGTGTCACGATCGGGATCGTGGCGAAACGACCGAGCGTCGTCTCGACGGGCTCGAGCCCCGCGAGCCCGCGCATGGCTTCGAGCGTGACCCACGACGATGCGTCGAGATGCGACGGCCACTGCAGGCACGGCGGCAGGTCGCGGTCGGGGCATGACGCGAGCGCATCGAGGGCATCAGCGAATCGTCGCAGCGCGAGGTCGGCATCCTGTCTTCGCGCCGCGAAGCGTCCGATGCCCGTGAGTGCCAACGCGCGCGACGGCACGTGCGGCACCATCACGACGAGGGCGGCGATCCGTTCCAGGATCGGCGGGGCCGGCGTCGTGGAGTCGGGATGGCGCTCGATCGCGTCGGCACACGCCATCAGGGCGGCGATCGCTGACGAGGGCGCGTAGTGCGGAGACACCGGCTCATCGTCCCGGCGCAGCATCATCCGCTGACCCGTCGCGGGTGAAGACTCGTCGCCGGATGTCCGTGCGTAGTCAGACAGCGCGTCGTGGAGCCGCGATGCCCACGTCTCGAGGTCATCCACGCCAACCGTCGCGGCGACAGACGCCAGTCCTCCACTCGCGATGCGCACCAGCAGCAGCGCGCGCTCTGGATCATCGGGCAGCGTGCGGCCACCGTCCCATGCGCGGTGCCAGAGATCCGCGGCCTGCGCCGGGCCCTGCGCATGGAGCACGCATTCGGCGTACGTCGTGACCAGCGCGCTCCAGGCTCCGGCATCGAGCGTGCCGATCGACAGCGCGTCTTCGTCGGCAAGGACGCGGCCGAGGACGCGCACGCCCCAGTTCGATTCCGATCGCTGGACGATCCGGGCGTCGAGCATGCGCCACGCGCGCAGGAGCGCGGCAGGGTCGTTCTGCACCAGGCGCAGCAGCGCCTGCACGACCGCCTCGTCGGGCGTCTGCGTGGCAGGCGTCTGTTCGAGCAGGGTCCACAACGCCGGCAGCACGCGGCAGCGCGCGTCGTTGAGCTCGACCGGCTCTTCGCGTTCGAAGTAGCGGAGCAGGCGCGCGCGAAGCTCGGGCTCCACTGTGTAGTACCCGCCCGCCTGGCGATCGACCCATTCCTGCGATCCGATTTCCCGAAGGACGGCATCAGCCACGTCGGGCCGGAGATCCACGCACGCGCGCAGCGTGGGCTCGTCGAAGCGACCGAGTAGTGCCACGTGCGGAAGGAAACGGCGCACGTCGGCGTTGGAGATGCGATCGAGGATGCGGATCCGCACGAAGTGATCGACGCGGTCTCCGGCGATGTCCTCGGGATCGACCTGCGGCTGTCGCGCTATCCACGTCGCGTAGACAGACAGGCTGAACGGACTGTAGCGGACGGTGACGGCCGGGCCCGGAGGGCCGGCCCTACCTACGTCTGGGTAGGGGCGGCCCTCCGGGCCCGACCCACCGACGCTCGCCAGACCGAGTGATGCCGACGACGCGGCGGCGACGCTGCGAGCCAGGATGGGTGGTACGAGGACCTCCGGCACGCCCGTCCGATCGAGGTAAGCCCTCGCTTCCTCTTCGGAGAACGCCGACACGCGGTGCAGCCGCAGCCACGATCGCTGCGGCAGCTCCGGCGACACGGTCTCGCCGTCGGCATACGTGCCGGCCAGGGGGCGCCGGCCGCAGAACACCACGCGCAGCGACGGCATCCGGGCATGCAACCGTTCCAGCAAGTCGAACGTCCGCGAGACGCTGTCAGGCAGGCGCCCGTCGGTCCCGAGGCGCGCCA
>CAYRAE010000103.1:0-10212 GCA_964422175.1 uncultured Luteitalea sp.
CACGCCCGTGACGCTCGACGCCACCGACGACATGTTGACGATCGATCCGCGTCCCTGCGCGAGCATGGCCGGCAGGAACGCGCGGGCGAGGCGATACTGCGCCTTCACGTTCAGGTCGAACGCACGGTCCCACTGCTCCTCGTCGCAGTCGAGGATGGTGCCCGCCGGTACCATGCCGGCGCAGTTGAAGAGCACGTCGATCGTGCCGACGTCAGCCGCCAGCGCGGCGATCGCGTCGCCGTCAGTGACGTCGAGCACGCGCGTCTCGCACCCGGCCAGCGTGGCCAACGTGCGGGGATCGATGTCGGTGGCGATCACCAGCGCGCCCTCCCGGACGAACGCCTCGGCGCTCGCCCGCCCGATCCCCTGCCCTGCCGCCGTGATGAGCGCGCGCTTCCCAGTCAGTCGTCCAGCCACGAAGCTCCTTCAATTGAGATACCGGCAACCGGCAATCGGCAACGGGCAACCGGAACGTCGAAGGGAGATTCCATTCGCGGGACGAAAACCGGTTGCCGGTTGCCGGTTGCCCGTTGCCGGTTGCGGATCATGTGAACAGTTCTCTCACCGGCTTGCCGAGCCCGTCGCGCGTGACGTAGACGGGGCGACGTTCGACCGTGTACGACGTGTCCGGCGGGATGCCGAGGGCGTGGAAGATCGACGCGTGGAGGTGTTCGACGGGCACCGGGTTCTCGATCGTCGTACACGGACGCTCCTCGGCGGTCTTGCCGTACAGGAACCCCTTCTTCACGCCGCCGCCGAACATGAGCACCGAGCCCGCTGCCGTGAAGTGGCGGTGCATGCCGTAGTGCCGCGGGTCCGTCATCACGTCGGGGATGTCGATCGCCTGATCCTTCACTTCCTTGCCGACCTTGCCTTCGGTGACGGCGTCGCGTCCGAACTCGCTCGCGAGCACGACGAGCGTGCGATCCAGGAGTCCGCGCTCCTCGAGATCGCGCACGAGTTGTGCGATCGGTGCGTCGATCAGCGCCTTCATGGCTTCCGCGCGTGAGTGTCCGTGTTCGTGCGTGTCCCAGTAGACGAAGGGGATGTACTCCGACGTCACTTCGACGTAGCGTGCGCCGCCTTCGACGAGCCGCCGGGCGAGCAGGCAGCCCTGGCCGAAGCGGCCGGTATTGTACGCGTTGAACGACGCTTCGGGTTCGAGCGCGAGATCGAACGCTTTCGCGGCAGGCGATCGCAGCAGGCGGTCGGCGCCGTCGAGCGCGCGCACGAGCGACTGTCGCTGGAAGTCGCTGCCGTACTGATGGACCGGCTCGCGCGCGAGCAGTTGTTCGAAGAGTTGCCTGCGGCTCTGGAAGCGCGACGTCCCGAGCGACTTCGGCGGACGCACGGCCGACGCGGCGTCCTGCGGATCGACGATGAGGAACGGGCCGTGCTCGGTGCCGAGGAATCCGGCGGTGTGGAACGCCTTGAGCGTGCCGATCTCGCCCGCGCCCTCGACGGTCTGACCGATCGTGATAAACGCCGGCATGTCGGGATCGCGCGGCCCGAGCGTGCGCGAGATCGTGGCGCCGATGTGCGGCATCGCCATCGGTTGCGGCGGGATGTAGCCCGTGTGCCAGTGGTACTGGTGCCGCGAGTGCAGGATGAAGCCGAGGTCCGCCGCGTTGAACGTGCGGATCACGGTGCCGCGATCGATCACGCTGCCGATGCGTTCGAGGCCCCTGGTGAACTTGATGTGATCGACGGCCGTGTCGATCGTGGGAAACGTGCTGAGCACGTCGCTGATGGGCACGCCAGGCGCGTAGGGCGTGTAGCGCTTGGGGTCGAACGTCTCGGTCTGCGCCATGCCGCCGGCCATCCACAGCACGATGACGGCGTCGGCCGTGGCGTGACGCGGGGCGTTGTCCTGCGCGCGGACGAGCGCGGGCTCGCGCCCCGCCAGCGCCGCGAGCGTGCCGGCGGCCGTCGTGCCGATGAACTGGCGGCGCGACAGGCTCGCATGGATGCGTCGCTCCTCGCGCGTGAGCGCGCTCAGGTCCTCGTCGTGCGGATGCGGACGTGTGTTCACGGCGGCCTCAGTAGATCAACTGGAACTCGGGCTTCATCAGCAGCGCCCAGATCAGGTCCGCGACACCGGCCGATGACAGGCGTCCGTCGCTGGCCCCATCGCTCACGGCGCGTTCGGCGGCCGCGCGCTCGGCTGCGTCAGGTGCTCGTCCGAGCGCGTGCCGGAACAACCGATCGACGAGCAGGCGTGCATCGTTCGTCGAGTGCGGGGCCGGCAACGGCGGCGTGCCACCCGGTGGCAGCGGCCGATCGAGATCGGGCGCCGCGTCGAACACGAAGAAGCGCACCGACGGATTGAGCGTCGAGCCGATCTCGGTGCGCGAATTGGCGACGTCGACCGCGCCCCTGAACCGTACGAACCCCCTGCCCGCGATGTCGTAGCGTCGTACCGACGGCGCCGTCACGGGCACCTGCGTCGACTCCGCGCGCGTGGACGCCAGCGTGAGACGCGGGCCGTCGACGCGCTCATTCGCGGCCTCGACGGACTCGGGGTAGCGATCGTCGGGCACGGGCTGGAGTGACGCGATGGGAGTCTCGCGCCCCGACGCGTCGACGAGCACCGCGTCGACCCACACGGGGCGGACGCGCTCGGGGACGTTGGATCCCGTGTCCTGCACGACGAGCCAGAGCGAGGCGCTGGACGCGACGTCGATGTCGAACCCGCGGGCCTTCGGTGCGCGGCCCGCAACAGAGGCCGTGTACCTGCTGAACGTGTCCGACGTCAGGTCGCCCGTGAGCCGGCGCGCGCCGCGCGCCAGCCACTGCGTCAGGCGCTCCCCGTTCACCAGCTCCAGCGCCTGTGGCGTCGTCGCATCGTCGGGCCGCGTGGAGATGACCTGATCGCGGACGGGCCGGCCGAGTGCGCGTGTCAGCGACGTCGACGCGGCTCGCCATTCGCGTCCGTAAACGCCGACCGACGTCGGGTCAGAATCGACGCGGAGCGCGTTGGTCTGCGGCGCGGCCGGACCGCGCGGCGCGGGCGGGCCGGGCCAGGTGCTCCACTCGCCCGTGAGCGAGCCGATGGCGTCGGCGAACTGTTCGGCCGTCAGGCGGCGGACTTCCGGTCCCGTGAAGACGTAACCCTTCGCTGACGGTTCTGCCCGCCGGGCCACAGCGTGCATCTGGTAGGCGCGCGACGACACGATCGTCGCGACGAGGTGCTGCACGTCGTAGTCGTGCGCGACGAAGTCGGCGGCCAGCCAGTCGAGCAGCTCGGGACTCCACGGCTTCGTGTCCATCTCGTCGGAGCTGGCGACGATGCCGTAGCCGAGGAGACGTTCCCAGACGCGGTTGACGAGCGTGCGCGGCATGCGCCCGTTGCGCGGATCGGTGAAGAGGCGTGCCGCCGCCGCGCGCCGCTCGTCGAGGCTGTCGCCGTGCGGCGTGGCGGCGATGTCGGGGAACGGGAAGAACGGACCCGTGTACTCGTCGCGCGCGACGTCGCACCGATACAGGCGCAGCTTCGGTTCGGGCGAGAAATAGGCGGCCAGGCCGTAGGCGTCGACGAGGCGCCACCGGCTCACGAAGCTGTCGTGGCACGCGTTGCACTTCATGTTGACGCCGAGGAACACCTGCGCCGTGTTCTGCGAGGCCTGCATCCACGGCGTGACGGCGGCGCTCGTCTCACCGCGCCAGTTGACGCCCGTGAGAAACCCCTTCGGAGCGTCGGCGCCCGATGGATTCAGCAACGCGGCCACGAACGCGTCATACCGCTGGTTCTCGCGCAGCGCGCGCAGCAGCCACGGCGTGATGCTCGTGCGGCTGTCCTGCTCGGCGAAGTAACTGACGCCGTCCTCGTTTCTGAGGAGATCGTTCCAGAACGACATCCAGTGCTCGGCGTAGCGATCCCGATCGGCGAGCAGCGTGGCGACGAGGCGCGCACGCTTGTCCGGTGCGCGATCGGCGACGAATGCGCGCAACGCGTCTGGGTCGGGCAGCAGACCCCAGATGTCGAGATGCACGCGGCGCGCGAACTGCGCGTCGTTCACGACGGGCGGCGGATTCCCGCGGCGCCTCGCGGATCCCGTGGCGACGGGCGTGGCGGCCGGCAGCCTGGAAAGGTAAGCCGCAACGAACCTGTCGACGGGCTGTTGCCACGACGCCCACACGACGGGCGGCAGCGCCGGTTGCGTGAGCGTGAATGGCGCCTCCCACGGTTGCGGCGCCGGGGGCGACGTCGGGGTGCGCCGGGCGCCTTCGTCGATCCAGGCGCGGATCAGCGTGAGGCGGCCCTCATCGAGTGGATCCTCGCCCTTGGGCATCAGCGGTTCGACGCGGCCCGTGAGGCGATCGAGCAGGAGGCTTCGCGCGCTCGCACCGGGTCTCACCGACGCGCCGCTGCGTCCGCCTTCGAGGAGATCGTCATAGGTGGCAACCGACAAGCCGCCCTTGCGTGTCTCGCCGTCGTGGCAGTCGGCGCAGAACTCGTCGAGGATCGGCGCGATCTGCGCGTCGTAGTCGATCCGTCCCACGCTCGGTGTCGGCACCGTCGTCGCCCCTGCCGGTGGGGCCGTCCCTGGTGCACCGGGCACCGGCGTCTGCGCGCGCATCAACGCCGTCGCCAGCCAGAGGACGCACGCCCCCACGGGCCACACTCGGGTCATGGGGGACAGAGTAATGCTGAATGACGGATGAGGAATGAGGAAATGCGGGGGAATGCCGGCAATCGGCAATCGGCAACGGGCAACCGGAGGCTCCGATGGAGGCCAGGGGCTTCAGCCCCCGGCTCACGAGCGGCAACCGGTTGCCGGTTGCCCGTTGCCTGTTGCCGGAGCTGTTACGCGACTTCCACAGCGGGTTCGTCGACGTAGCGGGGCTTGTCGAGGCGCGAGGTGTCGGCCAGTTCGGCGAAGCGCTCGGCCGCGCGGGGCGCGATCGAGCGGACGTCGGTCCAGCTCGGGTGCGCGGGCAGCGACGGGCAGCCGTTGTCCACGCAGCGTTCGAGCGCCGCGACGAACTGGTCGGCCGTGCGCGCTTCCACGGCGGCGTCGTACGACAGCCCGTTGATGGCGGCGTCCGCCTCGTAGGCTTCGAGCAGCCGCTGCACTTCATGACGGTGGTGGACGACGACGTAGCGCATCAGGCGGCTGTCGAGAACGATGCCATCCCTGCGGAGCGCGTCCACGAGAGTCGCCACGATCTGCTCCACCATCGTCGTGAGCCCGGCGCCGTCGGACTCGGTGCCGATCGCGCGATGCCGATGCTCGTACTCGTCGGCGATGTCCACCTGGCACGCGCGGTAGCGACCCTGACGACGATGGACTTCGGCGAGCGTGCCGATTTCGAGTCCCCAGCCGCCATGGATCGGCAGTTCGGTGGCGAGGGCGCGCGAGAACGCCACTTCGCCCGCGAGTGGATAGCGGAAGTCGGCGAGGAACGCCGGCAGGCGCGACGGCACCTCGACGGACTGGAGCGCGCGCAGCAGCGGCGCGATGAGCAGACGCGTCACCCGTCCGTACATGCGCGTCGTCACGCGGGCGTAGTAGCCCTTCGCGAAGTCGTAGGGCTTCGACGGGATGACGAGCGGCGCCAGCAGGCGGCTCACCATCGCGGGCGTGTACGACTCGATGTCGCAGTCGTGCATCGCGATGACGTCGCTGCCCTGACCGGCGAGCGCCGTGCAGAGGCCCACCCAGCATGCGTGGCCCTTGCCGTGCGCCTGGATCGCGACGCCCTGTCGATCGAGCGCCTTCGCGATCGCGGGGACGGCGGGGTCGTCGAGGCGAACCAATGACACCGGGATCCTGACGTTGCGCAGGAGACGTTCCGCGTCGGCGTGCTGCCTGTCGGTGGCGTGCCCGAGCACGACGATCACGCGACCGATCGACGGCGTGCCCGACAGCAGCCGCAGCATCCGCGGAAACGCCGTCGTCTCCAGCTCCTGCGCGAGCGCGGGCAGCACGAGCGTGGTGGAAAGCCCCGACGCTTGCGTCCTGGTCAGGTGGACGTCGGCGGTGTGCGCGCCGATGAGGCCGGGCCGGCCGAGGCGGTGGATGGTCGGGAGGAAGCGGGGCTGGTGGAAGTCGGCCATGGGTCAGTCGTCTCCGTGCCCACAGACGGTACCGGTCGCAGCGGCCCCTGACCATCCGGTGAAGGGGGGAGGGGCAGGCTCAGGTGCACAGGGGATGGTGCTCGACAGGTGGAGGCGATAGGCTCGGAGGGCGTGCGTCTTCACTCGTTCAAGACATGGCCCGTGGCTGCGGCCGCCCTGACGGGCCTCCTCGTGGTGATCACCGCGTCGCTGCTGACCACGGCACGACGCGCGGAGGTCATCTATGGCGAGATCGACGCGCTCAACCGTCACCATCGCGAGATCGAGACCACGCTGCGGCGATTGCGGTCAGACGTGCATCTGTCGGGCATCTTCCTCCGCGACTACCTGCTCGATCCGTCGCGCGACAGGGCGCCGGAGTATCGCGCGCAACTGACGGACCTGCGCCAGCAGCAGGCGGCGGCCGTGGCAGAGCTCGGGACGCTGCCGCAGGCGGATGGCCTGGTCGACGTCGCGGGTCTCAAGGCGCAGCTCGACGACTACTGGCAGGCCTTCGATCCGGTGTTCGACTGGAACGTCATCCAGAAGGTGCTCAAGAGCACCACGTTCCTGCGCGACGAGGTGCTGCCGCGTCGTGAGGCCGTGCTCGCCATCGCACGCGACATCGAAGCGCTCAACGATGCCAACCTCGTCTCGCAGCGCGCGGCCGTGGCGCGCAAGCAGGATGCCTTCCGCGCCGATCTCAGGCGTGTGCTCTGGCAGAGCGTGATCGTCGGCGCGCTGGTCGCGATCACCGCGGTGCTCGCCCTGCGCACCGCCGAGCGCCGCTCCGACGAGGAACGCGAGCGCGCCGAGCAGGCTGAGGAACACATGCGGCATCTCTCGCACGGGCTCGTGTCGATGCAGGAAGAGGAGCGCCGCAAGCTGTCGCGCGAGCTGCACGACCACGTGGGACAGATGCTCACGGCGCTGCGCATGGCGATCGGCCGGGCCGAGCGCGTCGACACGCTCGTCGCGCGGACGGCCGTGCTCGCCGACGCCCGAACGCAGGTGGACGAACTCATCGAGTCCGTCCGCGATCTGTCGCTCGGCCTGCGCCCCAGCATGCTCGACGACTTCGGCCTCTCGCCCGCGCTCGAGTGGCTCGCGCGCGACTTCCAGCGGCGCGCCGATCTCGACGTGCGGCTCACGATGACGGGGCCGATGACAGCGCTCTCCGACGCGCAGCGGACGTGCATCTATCGCGTGGTGCAGGAGGCGCTCACCAACTGCGCGCGCCACGCCGCGGCGAGTCACGTCGACGTGCTGGTGGCCGTCGAAGGTCCGTCGGTGCTCGTGTCGGTGAAAGACGATGGGCGGGGGATGGAAGTGGCGCGCTCCACGAACGGGCTCGGCCTTGTCGGGATCGCCGAGCGCGCGCGCGAACTCGGCGGCACGTTCGAGATCGGTCCCGGCGCATCGGGCGCGGGCACGCACTTGCGCGTCAGGCTGCCGATGCCGCCGGCCCTGTCGGAGGAGGCGCTCGATGCGGCTGTTGCTGGCTGACGACCATGCCATCGTGCGCCGTGGCATGCGCGCGCTGATCGACGCGCAGGACACGTTGACGGTCGTGGCCGAAGCGGCAGACGGCGTGGAGGCCGTGGCCCTGTGCGAGCAGCACAAGCCCGACATCGCGGTGCTCGACGTCGCCATGCCGCGGCTGTCGGGCATCGACGTCGCCGAGCGCGTACGCCGCCTGCCCAATCCGCCGCACGTGATCATGCTCAGCATGCACGCCGACGAGTCGTACATCCTGCGCGCGCTCAACGCCGGCGCCGGCGCGTACCTGCTGAAGGACGCCACCGACGAGGATCTGCTCCCCGCGATCCAGGCCGTGACGAAGCGGCGCCACTACTTCAGCGAAGCCGTGGGCCGTCTGCTGTCCGAGGACTTCATCGCGCAGTTGCGTCGGCGCGGACTGACGGATTCCTACGAGCTCCTCACCGATCGCGAGAAGGAGGTGCTCCTCCTCCTCGCGCACGGACGCTCGAACAAGGAAGTGGCCAACGAGCTGTCCGTCGGCGTGTCGACGGTCGAGACGCACCGCGCAAACCTGATGCAGAAGCTCGGCCTGCACAGCACGGCGGAGATCGTGCTCTACGCGGTGAGAAAGCGACTGATCAGCTGACGGCCGACGGGCGGGCGGCTTACGGCGCAGGGCTTACGGGTCACGGCTCAGGGCTTACGGCTTACGGCTTACGGCTTACGGAAAGGTTAAAGGTCAAAGGTCTGCTTCAGATGGAGGCCAGGGGGGCCAACCCCTGGCGCGCGACGACGCGCACTCTCGACAGTCTCGTCGCGAACTGGCACGCTGGAGCCGTCATGAACAACGACCTGCCTGTCACGGAACAGGAGAACGTCCGCTCGCGCGGCATCGACGCACTCTCGATCGAAGAGACCGTCGCGCTCATCAACGACGAGGATCACCGCGTGGCGGAGGCCGTCCGTCTCGAGCTTCCGCACGTCGCGCGCGCCGTGGAGGGCATCGTCGAACGGCTTCGGCGTGGCGGGCGGATGATCTACGTCGGCGCCGGCACGTCGGGCCGCCTCGGCGTGCTCGACGCGTCGGAGTGTCCGCCGACGTACGGCGTGTCGCCCGAGCTCGTGCAGGGCATGATCGCCGGCGGTTACGAAGCCTGCTACCGCGCCGTCGAAGCGTCGGAAGACGACAGCGACGCCGGTGCACGCGACATCGCCGCGCGTCAGGTCACTGCCAACGACGTCGTCGTCGGCATGGCGGCGTCGGGCCGGACGCCGTACACCATCGGCGCGGTTGCGCATGCGCGTGCCATCGGCGCACTCACGGTGGCCGTCACGTGCGTGCCGGGTTCGGCGATCACGGCCGCTGCCGAGATCGCCATCGCACCGATGGTCGGCCCCGAAGTCGTCGCGGGCTCCACGCGCATGAAGGCCGGGACGGCGCAGAAGCTCGTGCTGAACATGCTGTCCACGACAGCGCTCATCAAGCTGGGGTACGTGCGCGGCAACCGCATGACCAACATGCGCGCGCGCAACTCGAAGCTGCTCGCTCGCGCCGTGCGCATCGTGGCCGGCGATACGGGGCTCGACGATGCGGCAGCCGAAGCTGCGCTGGAGCGTGCGGGCGGCGACGTGGCGACAGCCATCGTCATGGCGCGCACCGGCCGCTCGCGAGAGGACGCGCGCGAGGCTCTCGACGCCACACGCAGCGTCATCGACGATGCCGTCGCGCGGTTGGCAGCAGGCTGACGTCGTCGGGTCGGGCAGACTGTGACAACGTCGCTGCCGGTCTGGGGAGGCGTAGCTGCCGGACTTTGTCCGGCAGTCAGTGATGGCCGTCCGCCGGATGAAATCCGGCGGCTACACCTCGGATCTGTAGTCCACGAGACGGACCCTGTTCCGAACTGATCACAATCGATGACACCAAACGCGGCATGGCGCTTGCAGTCCTGTCTGGCACGGTCGGTGAGACGACCTCGAAAGGACGGACGACATGACGCGAATCAAGAGCTCCATCGTGGCCCTGCTGCTGGTTTCGCACATCGGCCTGCTTCCGACTCCGGCACTCGCGGCCGGCGATCAGCCGCGTCGCGACCGCTACGAGGACCGCTGGGACCGCCGCGACGATCGACGCGACGATCGACGCGACGTGCGTCGGGATCACCGGGACGCCCGTTGGGATGCCCGTGACGGCTACTGGGATGCGGCCCGAGACTACCGGAGCGATCGCCGCTATCGTCCGCGCCGCATGACGCGGTACGACACGATCTACCGTGGTTCGGACAACCGCTACTACTGCCGTCGCGACGACGGGACGACGGGCCTGATCGTGGGGGGTATCACGGGCGGCGTGCTCGGTAGCGTCATCGCTCCCGGCCGCAACAAGACGCTCGGCGCGATCATCGGGGCCGGGGCCGGCGCCATCATCGGCCAGTCGATCGACAAGGGCGACATCGTCTGCCGGTGACCTGCGGGGCTTAGGGCTTACGGCTCAGGGCTTAGGGAAAGGCCCAAGGACGAAGGCCCAAGGCCCAAGGCCGAAGGACGAAAAGGGGCTCACGGATCGATTTCCGTGGGCCCCGTCGCCGTTTCAGGCTCCGTCGTCGCGCCGGGACGGGCGCCGTGTGCCGGGACGCAGCGAGGCGTAGCGCGTGGCCGGCCTGCGTCGACCG
>CAYRAE010000104.1:0-10181 GCA_964422175.1 uncultured Luteitalea sp.
TCGGAAGCCCTCTGTCCCGTTGCCCGTTGCCCGTTGCCGGTTGCCGGTTGCCGGTTACCGCTACCGTCCTTCCGGTGCCCGGTGCCCGGTGCCCGGTGACCGAGCCGTGTCGGCCTTGGGCCCTGGGCCTTCGGCCTTCAAGACGTCTTCCGGTTGCCGGTTGCCCGTTGCCGGTTGCCGCTACCGTCCTTCCGGTGTTCGGCTCTGTCCGACAAAGTGCGCGCGTCGTCTTGCGCGATATGGCCCCCGGCTGGTCTACTGTCGCGCATGCCGACCGCCGAGCCGCGAGGAACAGCGTCGCCGCAGGCGTCCCTGTTCGCCGACTACACCCTGGCACGCGCCTTCGACGAGATGTTCGCCGCGCCGGCACAGGCGCGCGACCACTACGCTCCGCTGCTCGAGCAGCTCCAGGGGCTCGACGCCGGTGAGCTCCAGCGCCGCCAGCAGATCGCCGATCGCGCGTTCCTGCACCAGGGCATCACGTTCACCGTCTACGGCGACAGCCGCGGCACCGAGCGCATCTTCCCGTACGACCTGCTCCCGCGCATCATCACGGGCGCCGAGTGGCGCACGCTCGAGCGCGGGCTCACGCAGCGCATCACCGCGCTCAACCTGTTCCTTCACGACATCTACCATGAGGGCCGCATCCTCCGCGCCGGCGTGGTGCCTCGCGAGCTGATCGTGAGCTGCCCGCACTATCGCCGCGAGATGCGCGGCCTGCGCGTGCCCGGCGATCGCTACGTGTCTGTGGCGGGCACCGATCTCGTGCGCTTGTCGAACGGCGACTTCGCCGTGCTCGAGGACAACCTGCGCGTGCCGAGCGGCGTGTCGTACATGCTGGCCAACCGCGCCGTGATGAAGCGCACCTTTTCGCGGCTGCTCTCGCGCTACAACGTGCGTCCCATCGATCACTACGCGCAGGCCCTGCTGCGCACGCTGCGCGATCTCTCGCCGCACGGCCGACCGAACCCCACGGTGGTGCTGCTCACGCCGGGCGTGTTCAACTCCGCCTACTTCGAGCACGCGTTCCTCGCGCGCCAGATGGGCATCGAACTCGTCGAGGGACGTGACCTCTTCGTCCACGACAACGTCGTCTACATGCGGACCACGTCGGGCGCGCAGCGCGTGGACGTCATCTATCGCCGCGTGGACGATGACTACGTGGACCGGCTGGCGTTCAAGTCCGACTCGCAGCTCGGCGTGACGGGCCTCTTCAACGCCTATCGCGCGGGCAACGTCTCGCTCGGCAACGCGATCGGCACGGGCGTGGCCGACGACAAGGCCGTGTACGCCTACGTGCCCGCGATGATCCGGTTCTACATGGACGAGGACCCGATCCTCCAGAACGTGGAGACGTACCTGCTCGACGATCCCGTGCAGCGCGATCACGTGCTGCAGAACCTCGAGACGCTCGTGGTCAAGGCCGTCGGCGAATCCGGCGGCTACGGCATGCTGATCGGTCCGCACAGCACCGCGGAACAGCGCGAGCAGTTCCGCGAGCGGATCCTCGCCAATCCGCGCAACTACATCGCACAGCCGACGCTGGATCTCTCGTGCGCACCCTGCTTCGTCGACGAGCGGGTCGAGCCGAGGCACATCGATCTCCGGCCATACATCCTCGCGGGTCAACAGACGGTGATCGTGCCCGGCGGACTCACGCGTGTCGCGCTGCGGCGGGGTTCGCTCGTCGTGAACTCGTCGCAGGGCGGCGGCAGCAAGGACACGTGGGTACTCGAATGAGAGGTGGTGGCCAAATGCTCTCGCGTGTCGCGGACCACCTGTACTGGATGAGCCGCTACCTCGAACGGGCCGAGCACACCGCGCGCCTGCTCGAGATCGCCGTCGTGCTGTCTGCCGATCGCACGCCCGAGTCGGCATCGAGACACGGCGTACGCCTGCTCAGCGCGCTCCAGGCGCTCGACGCGCAGCGCGCGGGGCAGGTCGAGTTGCCGGTGCTCGCCGTCGATCTCACGGTCGGCGATCGCGAGGAGTCGCTGCTGGCGTGCGTGGCGCACGCGCGCGAGAACGCGCGCCAGGTGCGCGAGCAGATCAGCGTCGACATGTGGGAGGAGCTCAATCGACTGTACCTGCGCCTCCAGGCCGCGCGCGAGTCTCACGGATGGCGCGAGCAGCCCGAGGATCTCTTCCGCGGCGTCAGGCACTCGGTCTACCTCTTCAAGGGCATGACGAGCTCGACGATGACGCGCGGGGAGGGATGGCAGTACATGGAGCTCGGCCGCTTCCTGGAGCGATCGATCAACACGTCCATGCTGATGGACGTCCATCTGCGCGAGTTCCACGAGGGCATGCGAAGCGGTCTCGAAGCCGCCGATTACGTCGAGTGGCTGTCGCTGCTCCGCTGTTGTGCGTCCTTCGACGCGTACCTCCGCCTGTACTCCGCCTCCATCCAGCCGCTCCACGTCATCGACTTCCTCGTCCTCGACGCGCAGTTCCCGCGCTCGCTGCGTTTCTGCGCCGACCGGATCGAGGAGTCATTGCGCCACCTCGCGCGCCTGTCGGGCCGCACGCAGCCCGCGCGCGTGGAGCGCCTCGCGGGACTGCTGCGCGCGTCGCTGCAGTTCGTGCAGATCGACGAGTTGCTGCACGGCGACCTGCTCCAGACGCTCGAACACGTCAGGCGCCAGTGCCGCCTGATCCATCACGCCACGTATCAGAGTTACATCAGCTACCAGCTCGAATCGGAGTCGGCGTGACCGAAGGCTCACGGCTTACGGCCCGATTGCCGGCTTGTCTCGCCGCAGCGCCGCAGGCGCGAAGGCGGATTGCCGTCAGTGAACTGACCTCATGCGATATACCGTCTACCACCTGACGCACTTCCGTTACGACGCTCCCGTCAGCGAGAGCGTGATGGAAGTGCGCATGCAGCCGCGCACCGAGAGCGTGCAGCGCTGTCTGCGCTTCGAGCTCACCACCACGCCGCGCGCGCGCGTCTTCGCCTACCAGGATCCCGAAGGCAACGTCGTGCATCACTTCGACGTGCCCGCGCGCCATCGTGAGCTGACCGTCGTCGCCGAATCGGTGGTCGAGTTCGTGTCGGACATCGCGATCCCCGAGCGGTGCGATCCGGCGGCGTGGGATCTGCTGGACGAGAAGGGCACGCGCGAGCGGTTCTTCGAGTACCTGGAACCATCGCACTACGCCAGGCCGACCGACGCGCTCGAGGCGTTCGGGCGGGAGCTGGGTCTGTCTCGCGACGTGGATCCGCTGTCGCTGGTGCGGCGGCTGAAGCACCAGTTGTACGACGCGTTCGAGTACGCACCCAAGTCGACGCGCGTGGACTCGCCGATCGACGAGGCGCTCGCCAATCGCCGCGGGGTCTGCCAGGACTTCGCGCACGTGACCATCGCGCTCGTCCGCGGCATGGGCATCCCGTGCCGGTACGTGAGCGGATACCTGTTCCACGACAACCGTGCGGGCGAGCGATCGGTGGACGGCGCGTCGCACGCCTGGGTCGAGGCGTGGCTGCCAGGTCTCGGCTGGATCGGCGTCGATCCCACCAACAGGACGCTGGCCATGAATCGCCACATCCGCGTGGCGATCGGCCGTGACTACCACGACGTACCGCCCTCGCGCGGCTCGTTCAAGGGCAACGCCCGCAGCGAACTCGGCGTCGCCGTGCGCGTGCAGACCACCGACGCCCCCATCGCCCCCGCGGACGTCATGCCTGCCCTGTACTGGTCCGCTCCGGAAACCGACGCCGCCCCGCTCGTCACCGACGAGGAGCAGGAAGAACAGCAACAGCAGCAGTGATGACGTCCGGGCACCGGGCACCGGTAGGAGATCAGGTGGGTCGCGGTTCGGCCGGTTTGCGGTGCCCGGTGCCCGGTGCCCGCCAGCATCGTCCTTTCGGACGATACTGGCGTCAGAACGCGAAGGGAGAAATGGGGATGGGCATTCGGGTCGTGACGGTGCTCGCTGTGCTGGCGTGTACGTCGGTGGCGCCAGCGCGGGCGCAGGTCGGCTGGGATCTCATGCGGTCGACGGTCACGCGCGAGGTCAAGACCAGCGACAGGGTGCCCCACTGGGTGGCGCTTCCGACATCGGCACGGATCCTCGGCAGCGTGGGCGTGAAGGTGCAGCCCGTCAGGAACTCCGGCGTGACGCTCGAGAACACGAAGCTCGGATTCCTGGTCGGCGCCCTGCGCAACGCCGGGTCGTGCCTGAACGACGTCTCCCTCCGGCTGCAATACACCAACGAGTACTGGGCCCCCATCGGACAGAAGTTCGAGAACGAAGCGCGCGTGAGCCGCGTCGAACCCGATGGCCTGATCCCGTACCGGTTCCGGCTGGCCAACCGCAGCGAGTTCACCGAACAGCCGTCAGGCTACATCCTCGAAGTCACCGAAGGCGACGCGCCCGTCGGCAAGACGCTCGAATGGGTCGAGAAGGGCAAGGTGGTGGAGCGCACGCCGTGCGAACCCACGGCGCTGCGCATCGAGGGGGGCGTCAACAAGGAGCGCGCTTCGCTGGAAGGGCATCGCGTCGACGGCGAGATCCACCTGATCGCCGGCGGGCCCGTCAGGGCCGATGGCATCACGATCACCGTGGTACTCCTCGACGAGAACGGCGACGTCCTCGATGTCGTGACAGGTATTCCCGGCACGAAGGTCGGCAGGGCGACAGTCGACGAGTTCACGGACGGCATGAAGGCCCGATTCGAGATCCGCTCGCCCGTGCCGCTCGGCAAAGCGGTGCGACAGCGCGACGTGTTCATCGAGGTCCTGCCAGGGGCCCAGGTCGCGACCGCCCGCTGACAGGCACCCACAAGGGGTGCCCTGCATCGGCTTCGGCCCCGTCGCCGTAGGTGGCGAATCGATGTACTAAGCTACGCGGAGCAATCGGATCCGGGCGTGCCGTCGCGCGCCGTGCAGAGGAGTTCGCAATCCATGAGCGATACCACGAATCAGGACACACAAGGTGTGCCGCGCCGCACGTTCGTTCGCGGCGCCGCGATGGCCGCGGCTGGTCTCACGATCGTCCCGCGTCACGTACTCGGCAAGGGGCAGACGGCCCCGAGCGACCTCGTGAACGTGGCTGGCGTCGGCGTCGGCGGCATGGGGCGAGGGAACATGACCCAGCTCGCCAGCCAGAACATCGTCGCCTTGTGCGATGTGGACTGGGGCTTCGCGCAGCGACAGTTCGACGTGCTGCCGCAGCAGGCCGCGGCCGCCGAGAAGCGTCTCGCCGAGGCCAACCCCGCGCCGCCGGCCGAGATGAAGGCGCGGATGCAGGAGCAGATCGCCGCGCAGCGCCGTCTCTCGGAGAAGGCCGGCAAGGCCGCGCGCTACACCGACTACCGCGAGATGCTCGAGAAGCAGAAGGACATCGACGCGGTGATGATCGCCACCCCCGATCACACCCACGCGGTGATTGCGCTCGCGGCGATGAGTCTCGGCAAGCACGTGTACGTGCAGAAGCCGCTGGCGTGGTCGGTGGAGGAGTGTCGGGCGCTCTCGAAGAAGGCCGCGGATACGAAGCTCGTCACGCAGATGGGCAACCAGGGCCACTCGACAGACGATGCCAGGCTGGTGAATGAGTACATCCAGTCCGGCGCGCTCGGCGAGGTCCGCGAGGTGCACATCTGGACGAACCGTCCGTATGCGTACTGGCCGCAGGGCATTCCACGCCCCGCGCCGATGCCCACGAGTACGAGCCAGTCGTCGCAGCCGTGGAACCTGAAGCACGTGATGGAGACGCTCGGCGACGCGATGAACAAGGTGCCGCACGCGGTGCCCGACAAGCTCGCCTGGGATCTGTTCCTCGGGCCGGCCCCGCTCGTCGACTACCATCCCGTCTATCACCCCTTCAACTGGCGCGGCTGGTGCGACTGGGGTGTCGGCGCGATCGGCGACATGGGCGCGCACCTGATCGATCACCCGTTCTGGGCGCTCGATCTCGACTATCCGACGACGGTGGAGACGCAGTCGACGCCGTACAACAAGCAGACGTACCCGGCGGCGACCACCACGTACTACGAGTTCCCGGCGAAGGGATCGCGCCCCGCGGTGCGCATCAACTGGTACGACGGTGGCCTGCTTCCCCCGAAGATCGACGACCTCGGCACCGAGGAGTTCGACAAGGGCGGCGGCGTGCTCTACATCGGGAGCAAGGGCAAGCTGCTGCACGGCACCTACGCGCAGAAGCCGCGGCTGCTGCCGCAGTCATTCGCCGATGCCACGCCGAAGCCGCGCGAGACATACAAGCGGATCACGACGTCGCACGAGATGAACTGGATCGACGCCATTCGCGGCCGTCAGGAAGTCACGTGCCCGTTCTCCTACGCCGCGAAGCTCACGGAAGTGATGCTGCTCGGCGTTGTCGCGCTCAACGCCGGCAAGAAGATCACCTACGACGGCGCCAACATGAAGATCCCCAACGCGCCTGACGCGGAGCAGTTCCTGCGCCGGCAGTATCGTCAGGGCTGGTCACTGTCGTGATCCCCACGCGCACGACCCTCGTGTCGTGCGCGTGCCTCACCCTGGCGGTGGTGTGGTCTCCCGGCATGGGAGCCACACCACCGCTTGCCACCACGTACCTCTCCTCTCAACCTTCCGAAACCGATCTGGATCGGCTGATGGCGCGCGTCATCGCCAACAGGGATCAGACCTGGCGCCGGCTCCAGGAATACCTGCTCGACGAGCGGGAGTCCTTTCAGCTCGTTGGACCGTCAGGTGCGCCGATGTTCGGCGTACGGAAGGACTTCGTGTGGGTCGCTCGCGGCGGCCGTGCCGTGCGCAGCCCCGTGCGCGTCAACGGCGTGACCATCAGCGAGGCCGAACGACGTCGCGAAGAAGCGCGCTGGGAGGCGGAGGAAGATGCGCGTGCCGCCGCACCCCCGCCATCGTCCAGTGGGAGTGCCGCGACGACGGAGGACGTCGAGGGCGCGATCCGGCGCGGCGAGCCGCGCTTCATCTCCGAGGTGCAGTTCCTCCGCTTCAAGTTCGAACCCGGTAACTACTACTTCGTCGGCCGCGAGACGCTCTCGGGCCGAGAGGTCCTCCGCATCGAGTACTACCCGCGACGGCTGTTCAGCGACGGCAAGGGCAAGAGCGGGCAAGCCGAGGATCGCTTCGAGCATGCGTTCGAGAAGGTCTCGCTCGTCACGCTCTGGATCGATCCGTCCGTCGATCAGATCGTCAAGTACACGTTCGACAACGTCGGCTTCGACTTCCTGCCCGGCCGTTCGATCGCGCGCATCGACACCGCGATCGCGACGATGACGATGGGGCAGCCATTCGAAGGGATCTGGTTACCTGAATCGCTGGTGGTGCGGGGCGCCGTGACGCTCGCGAACGGGACGTTCAGGGCCGAGTACGCGCGTCGCTTCAGCGAGTACAGGCGGGCAGACGTGCAGATGCGCTTCCGCGTGAAGGACGACCCGGACAGGTGATCGCGCGAGTCCTGCGTGTGGCGTGGCTGTGCAGCGCGTGCGTCATCGCGGCGGGCGCGACGGTCGCCGCGCAGACGTCGATCACGATCGACGAGGTGCGCATCCACGGCAATCACACGACGCCCGATGCGGAGGTGCTGCGCATCGCCGAGATCGCCGTCGGGTCTCCGCTCGACGCCGGGACGGTGGAGGCGGTGCGCGCGCGGCTCGACGCGAGCGGGCGGTTCTCGCGCGTCGAGATCCGCCAGCGCCAACGATCCATCGATGACCCCACCCGCGTCGCGCTCATCGTCATCGTCTCAGAACACGTTGGTATCCACTTACTTGATGGCGTGGACGTTCCTCGTGTACCTGGTCTGGCCAGGCGCGTATGGGCCCAGACGATGTTCCTGCCCATCCTCGACGTGCAGGATGGCTATGGCCTGACGTACGGGTTGCGAACCTCGGTGGTGGGCGGGCGCGACAGCACCACGCGACTGTCCGTACCTGCATCGTGGGGCGGCACGCGTCAACTCGCCGTCGAGGCCGAGCACACGTTCGCAGCGCGCCCGCGCGAGACGTCTGATGGACAGGACGCGCAGCCTGCCGCCGGCGGCGAGGCGCGACGGATCACGCGCGGGATCACGCGTGTGGCGGGGAAGGCCGGCATCTGGCGACAGGAGCACCCGTACTTCGAACAGGGTCAGCTCCGTCGCCACGTGGATGGCGAGATCAGCTATCGTCCGGTGCCGCAACTCGGTGTGGGCGTCGAGGCGGGGTTGGCGGCGGTGTCGTTTGGTGACGTCGACGATCGCATGACGCGCGGCGGCGTGTTCGTCGAGGTCGACACGCGCGCCGATCCGCTCTTTCCGCGCAACGCCGTCCACGCACGCACGTGGTGGAATCGCGTGTCGTTCGCGCGCCCGGAGCAATCGGGCGTTCGGGACGGCGGGCGATCGCTGTGGCGACACGACGTGCGTGGCTACGTCGGCCTGATCGGGCAGGTCGTACTCGCGGGCCGCCTGCAGGTCGAGACATCCAGCGGCACACTGCCGGCGTACGCGCAGCCGATCTTCGGTGGCGCCGATACGCTGCGCGGCGTCCGTGCCGGATACGCCGTCGGCGACAACCTGTGGTCCGCGACGCTGGAGGCCCGCGTGCCGCTGTCGTCGCCCCTGCGCAGCACGCGCACGGGCGTGCTGGCGTTCTACGACACGGGCGCCACATGGAACGCCGGCCGAGCCCGGCGCGACGCCACGCGCATCGAGGGCATCGGCGGCGGCGTCTTCCTCGTCAGCCCGATCGTCCGGGTCCAGTGCACCGTCGCCCGCGCCCGCGGCCTCTCCACGCGCGTCCACCTGTCGACGGGCATCGCATTCTGAGCACCGCCGGGCGGCGGGCACCGGACACCGGCACCGGATCTCGGGCACCCTACGCCGTCGTGGGTGGCGGCCCGGCAGGGCGAGCCGCTAGGATCCTTCCCCATGACACCCGCTGAACTGCGGTCGATGGTGGAGCGTCCGGATGGGCTGACGGACGAACTCGTTGCGCTGTGGCAGGAGGCGCGCGGCGACTGGCGTGGTGCGCACGTGACCGTGCAGGACCTCCATTCCAACGACGCGGCCTGGGTACACGCCTACCTGCATCGCCGCGAGGGCGACGACTCGAACGCGCGGTACTGGTACGCGCGCGCCGGCAAGCCTCCCTCCAGACTCCCCCTCGACGATGAGTGGGCGGCGATCGTGTCCGTGCTGCTCGGCGACTGATGATGCGCGCACGTCAGGTACCTCGCCCTGTCACGAGTCTCGCGACCCTCGCCCTCAGCGTCTCGCTTGCGCTGGCTCAGGCGCCGGGTGAACGCGCCGCAACAGACGGGCGCGTGATCCTCATCAGCCTCGATGGCATGGGCACGCAGTTGTTCCTCGGCGATCCCGTGGCCGAGGAACTGGTGGCGCTTCGCGCCGTACGCGCGCGAGGGACGATGGCCGCGGGGCTCGTGCCGCACATGCCGAGCACCACGGCCAACACGCACGCCGCGCTCTGGACGGGCGCGTGGGGCGACGTCAACGGCATCACGTCCAACGACATGCCGATCGCGTTCCCGGCCCCGCCGTCCGTCTCGCGACGCGTGTCCGGCTATCGATCCGAGGGGCTGCGCGCCGAGCCACTGTGGGTGGCGTCGGCGCGTCAGGGTCTGAAGACCGTCGCGCAGCAGGCGACACAAGTCTTTCCGTTGACGCCCATCTCGTCGGGCAGCGACCTGCCGTCACCTCCGCTCATCCTCCACGGTTACCAGGCGCCCATCGTCGCGCCGGCGCGATGGCTCGAGGCGTACGACACGTCGACGCGCGACTGCACGCCGCTCGACGGCGGGGCCACAGCATGCCTGACGTGGCGTTCCGGACGTGTCACGTTCGATGCGGCCATCGTCGGCGAGGGAGAGGCGAGGGGGCTGCGAGTCCGCGTCTCTGGATCGCAGCGGAGCGTCGTCGTGCGGCAGGCGGAGACCGAGACGGAGCTGCCGCGCGGCCGCGAGCTGGCGCGTCATTTCAGTGACGGCTTGCTCATCGATCTCCCGGACCACGGGCCGGCGATGGCCTACTTCCGTCTGTTCCACGTGTCTGCCGACGGGAAGGCCATGCTGCTGTTCCAGTCGGCGGCGCAGGAATTGATCCTCGCGCGTGGCGCGCAGGCCACCCGCGCCGAGACCATCGCGTTCCTCGAGGATGCGGGCGGGTTCATCGGGAATGGCGAGGACGAGCCCTGGGATCAGCCCGGCGTCAGCGGGAAG
>CAYRAE010000105.1:0-10098 GCA_964422175.1 uncultured Luteitalea sp.
CTGCCGGACGTCCATCTGCTGTGTGGGGCGCGGCTCGTCAATCTCTCGGGACTGGCCGACGAGGCGCACCTGCTGGGTCTCGCCGGCGTCGAGATGCGGACCCTGCCCGGAGACGCGCAGGTTGTCATCATCGCGACAGCCAGAGCACAGTAGTGTCGTGACGCCGTTCGACGTCCTCGTCATGGGAGGCGGCAACGCCGGGTGTACTGCTGCCATCGCGGCGGCGCGACTCGGTGCGCGCGTGTGTCTCGTGGAGCGCTACGGCTTCCTCGGCGGCACGGCCACGGCGGCGATGGTCGCACCGTGGATGACGTACCACGCGGGGTCGCCAGACGAGACGGGCCGCATCACGGGCGGGCTCGCGCAGGAGTTCGTCGAGCGACTCGTCGCGATGGGCGCGTCGCCCGGCCACCTGCCCGATGCATCGGACTACGTGCCCACCATCACGCCATTCGATCCCGAGGCGCACAAGTGGCTGCTGATGGCCATGTGCGAAGAGGCCGGCGTCCACCTGCTGTTGCACGCGACGTTCCTCTCGACGATCGTCGAAGACGACCGTGTGGCGGGCGTGCGGGTACAGACGGTGTCGGGTCCGCGCGAGATTCGCGCGCGCCGTACGCTCGACTGCTCCGCCGATGCTCTCGTTGCCCACGCAGCCGGTGTCCCGTGCGAGCAGGGCAATGCCGACGGACTCGTGCAGCCGATGACGATGATGTTCCGGTTGAGCCATGTGGACCTCGACCGGACGGCGGCGTGGCTGCGCGAGCATCCCGATCAGATCCGTACGAGTCTGCCGCCGGAGCGCTTCTCCGCCGACACGCTCACGGCCATCGCGGGACTCTGGCGGATCTGGCAGGAAGCGCGCGCGGCGGGCGAGGTCGACATCCCGCGAGAGATCGTGAGTCTGTTCCGCGGCGCGTATCGCGACGAAGTGACGGTCAACATGACGCGCGTGACGGGACTGAACCCGCTCGACGCCGACGACCGCACGCGCGCCGAGATCGAGACCCGCCGGCAGACGATGGCGCTCGTGGCGTTCTTCAGGGCGCGCGTGCCTGGGTTCGAGTCGTGCCGGCTCGCCGCCACGCCCGCACAGGTCGGCGTCCGCGAAAGCCGCCGCATCATCGGTGAGTACATGCTGACGGGTGAGGATCTGCTCGACGGCCGCGTGTTCCCGGACGGCGTGGCGCGGAGCGCCTACCCCATCGACATCCACAACCCGGCAGGCGAGGGCACGACCACCGTGCGACTCCCCGAGGGCAGGACGTACGAGATTCCCTATCGCTGCCTCGTGCCGCTCGACGTGGACGACCTGCTCGTCGCCGGCCGCTGCATCTCCGTGACGCACGAGGCGCTCGCCTCGACGCGTCTCACACCAACCATCATGACGCTCGGCCAGGCCGCCGCGACGGCCGCCGTCCAGAGCCTTCAGGCCGGCGTCTCTCCGCGGCACGTCGACACCGACGCGCTGCGTGCATCTCTCATGGCGCAGGGCGTCGACCTGCGCCGCCCGGAGGCCGTTGGCCAGTGACGGATGTCGTGATCGAAGAAGGGCGCTGGGCGCCCGTGTCTGCCGGCGAGTACGATCGCCGCACCGGTGTCATCTCCGTGAACCTGACGGTGGTCGAGCAGGTCCATGGCCTGTTCGGGCACGATCCCGATCTCATCAGGGCGGCCATCATCGCGCACGAGCGTGTGCACCTGCTGTCCACGCCTGACGTGCTGCCCCACGAAGAGGAAGCCCGTGCGCGGGACGCGGCATCGGCTGTCGGTGGTGCCGATCTCGTCGCGCACATCGACGAGGTGCTGGCAGGAGCGTGGGTATGACGTCATCGTCGTCGCCTGCGGCGGTGTACCTGGGCATCGACGGGGGCCAGACGGGCACGCAGGCCGCCGTGATCGACGGCGCGGGGCGTGTGCTCGGACGGGGTGCGGCGGGTCCCTCGAATCACGTCGAGATGCCTGGCGGACGCGATCGGTTGCGGCGGGCCATCGTGGAGAGCACTGATGCCGCACTTCGGGAGGCGGGCCTCGGATCGTCGGACACGACGTCATTCGCTGCCGCCTACTGCGCGATGACCGGTGAAGCGGATTTCAAGACCGAGGTGATCGCGCCGTTGCTGAGGACCGGCGTGTTGCGCGTGGAGCACGACGCGCCGGCGGCACTGGCCGGCGGCACGCTCGGTGCCCCGGGCATCATCGCCGTCGCCGGGACGGGGTCGGTGGTCTATGGCGAGCACGGTGATGGTCGCAGTGCCCGCACCGGTGGCTGGGGCTACGTGTTCGGCGACGAGGGCAGCGCGTTCGGCCTTGCGCGCGACGGCGTGCGTGCCGCGCTCGATGCGCTCGATGGGGTCGGGCCAGACACCGAACTGGTGTCCGTGCTGACGGAACGGTTCGACGTGGCGGATCTGCGGGACCTGCCGATGGTGATGTACAACGGCCACATCAGTCGCGATGGCGTTGCCGCGGCCTCGCGCGACGTGATCGACACGTGGCTGCGAGGCGACGCGGTGGCCGCGGAGGTCGTCGCGACGGGGCTCGACGCGCTCGCGCGACGCGTCGCGTCCGTCGCGGCGCGGATCGGCCTCGACGCGCCGCTCGTGTGCATGACAGGCGGCGTGTTCCACTCGCAACCGTATGCCGACGCGTTCGCGGCGGCCGTGTCGTCTCGTGTTCCTCGCGCCACCGTCAGGCATGCGCGGTGCAGTCCCGCGGTTGGCGCGGCGCTGCTCGCACTCCGTGCCGGTGGCGTGCACGTGACCGACGCGATTCGTGCCACGCTCGTGGCGTCGGCTGGAGAAACGGACCGATGACGCAGGACCTGGAATCTTCACTCGTCGCGCTCAGGCATCGGCTCATCGTGTCGTGTCAGGCCCCTGCGGGCTCGCCGCTGCACGACCCGTACGTGATCGCCCGCCTTGCGCTCGCGGCGGAGCAGCAGGGTGCGGCCGCGGTGCGCATCGACTCGCCGTCGCACATCGACGTCACGCGCGTGCTGGTCTCGGTACCCATCATCGGTTTGTACAAGCAGGCGTTCGAGGGTTCGCCGGTGTACATCACGCCCACGCGTCATGCCGCCAGCGCCGTCATCGCGGCAGGCGCCGACATCGTGGCCATCGACGCCACGGATCGCGCGCGTCCCTTCGGTGAACGAACGAGCGACATCGTGCGCGTGATTCACGACCATGGCCGTCTCGTGATGGCCGACGTGGCGACGGAGGCGCAGGGGATCGCGGCCGCCGATCTCGGCGTGGACCTGATCGGCACGACGCTGTCGGGATACACCGACGACAGCCCGCGTCTGCCCGGCCCTGACCTGGCGCTCGTCGAGCGTCTCGCAGCGCGCACGCACGTACCGGTGATTGCCGAAGGACGCATCCGCACGCCGGACGATGCCAGACAGGCGTTCGAAGCCGGCGCTCATGCCATCGTCGTCGGCGGCGCGATCACGGGCGTCGACGAGCTCGTCAGGCAATTCGTCGCAGTCACGGCGAACCAGGGGCAGGTGCAGGCATGAGCGTGAGTCTCCGTCGATGGTCGTGGCTCGCGCTCGCGCTGGCCATCGCCGGGTGTTCCGCTTCACCCCGCCAGGACTCCGCGGCACCCGCGCCACCTGTCGCGCAGGTATCACCCGCCCCGCCCGCACCGGAGGCGGCCCGTCAGGACGCAGTGCCAACGGTGCCAGACCGATGGAACGTCGATCTGCGCCGCGATGAAGGGCGTGGTGGCCACACGATCGCGAGACACGTCGGAAGAACGGACGCGCAGTTGCGGGCGCGGCTGGAGCAGGAGTCGATTGCCGCCGCGTCTAGCTATCCCGATCTCGCGACTGCCGAAGACGTGGTGCGTCGCGTGCTCGACGAACACGCGCGCACGGTGCAGGCATGGATCGACAGACGCACGCCGAAACCGAACCTCGCGATCCGCCATCGCGCACGAGACGATCTGCCCACGGGCAGGATCCTGCGTCGAGGCTGGACCGCTTCGCGCGAGGTGACGGGCGCCGTGGTGGTGCTGCGATCGCGCGGGCAGGACTGGTACGTGTTGACGAGCTATCCGGAGAATCCGCGATGACACTCAGGACATCGACACCATTCCTCGCGTCGCTGTGCGGCGGCTACCTGCACGAGGACTTCACGCCCGAATACGGATCCGCCGTCGCGGCCGTGCAGACATGGCTCGCCGACGCGAGTGCCGACGATGCGGTGGCGTTGTCGGCGGAGTGGCGTTCGTTCCTCAACGTCACGTACGGCATGAGCGCGGCCGAGCGCGCGCAGGCGTTGCGCACGATGGTCGGTGGCGCGTGGGCCCCCGCCAACAGTGAGGAGTTCGACGCCGTGTCGGCACTGCTCATCGCCGCCGGCCGCGTCTGAATCAGTACCACCAGAGCCGGCGTGCGAACCACAGTCCCAGCGCCAGGATCACGCCGCCGATCGCGAGCAGGACGGCGACGCCCAGGATCTTCTCGGTGTCCGGACCTGCATCGTCGTCGGGCACTTTGCGCACGCGTCGCGCTCGCACGAGCTGTCCCGTGACGCCGTCGATCGCCCACCGTCGCGACGTGTCGTCCGCCGCAGTCGCGGGCACGAAGATCGGAAGGTAGACCAGCGCTCCCCGCTCTTCCGACCAGGAAAGAGATGGCGCATCTGTCTGCCGACCGCTCCAGGCCGAGTCATTGCGGCACGCGAGTTCGGTGATGCGTTCCTCCCAGCGCGCGAGCACCGTGATCCACGCCGTGGACAGCGGCACTGTCGGCAGCAACGGTTCACCACCCATGAGACTCGACGGCTCGTACACCGGCAGGTCCGGTGGTATTTCCGGTCGCCATCGCGAGAGTGCCCCGTCTTCATCAGGCACACACGGCACCAGGTCGTCGTAGTCGGTGACCACACCGCCTCGCTTCGTGTCGTACTCATCGGTCTGGCGGTTGTACTGCGTTACCTCCCACGATGCCCTGATCCGCGCGGCGAATCGCCAGCACGGCACGAACACGCGGCGCAGGCGTGGTTCATCACCCGCGCCGACCAGGAGTGCGCTGTCGTCGTGCGCGGGTATTCGCGCAAGTGCGTCTTCGTCGGAGATGGCAAACGGCACCACGCTCGCGGGACCGATCGGTATTTCGTCGTCTGGCTGCCGGTGCAATGGCGAACGACACGTCCCGCAGGCGACGCCTGTCGCTCGCGGCTCGAACGCGACAAGCGCACCGCACACAGGGCACGCGAGCGTGACGGTCTTCTCGAAGAACGTGCGACGGTTCTCCGGACGGTGACGAAGGCGCGGCGCGAGCTCGAACATGTCGTGCTCCAATCCGACAGTTGATTGCCGGTGGCCCGCACCCGACGGCCGAGCCTACGCGGGGCCGACCTTCGATGTACGCAGGCCGAGGCCGAGCGTCTGGCGGCAGTAGGCGAGGCTGCGTTCGAGTTCGCGGCGTTGGTCGGCGGCATCGTCGGCCTTCGTCGCGGCAGGGACGAGCGGCATCTTGCGGCGTCCCACGCGCAGGAACTTCGCGAAGCTCTGGCCTTCGAGACGCGGCCACGCCGTCCAGAACTCGTCTTCCAGGTACGGGAGGTCGCGGCCAACCCCGGAAATCGTCTCGATGTGGATGGGCACGCCGGGACAGAGCTCGGCGAACCGCGGCATGAAGCGCGCGAAGTCCACCTGACCCTCGCCCATGGCCGTCCACTTCACACGGCATCCCGTGGGGATCTCCGTGACCACGCCGTCGCGCAGGCTCGTGGTGACGATGTAGGGCGCGAGGATTTCGAGCGCGTCGAGCGGGTTCTCGAGCGTCCAGAGCGAGTTGCCCGAGTCGTAGTTCACGCCCACGAAGTCGCGGCCCGACATCTCGACGAGTGCGCCGAGCTCGTCGGCCCGCATGTCTCCGGCGTGGTTCTCCACGGCCACCTTGATGCCGGCATCCAGTGCCTGCGAGCGGCCCGTCTTCAGGACCGCCACGAGTGCGTCGATGTGCCGGCCGATGCCGCCCGGGGTGAGGCGGTCCTCCCACGTACCGAGCACGATCCGGACGACGGGCGACCCCACGATGCGCGCGACACGGATCGCGCGGGCGAGCTGCTCGTCGGCCGTACCACCCGCCGGCCGGAACGCCTTGCTCGTCGGGCACACGCTCCACGTCCCGACGTTGATCGCCACGTTGCGCGCCGCCGCGTCGTCGCGGACGTTCCGGAGGGCCGATTCTTCGAGTGATTCGAACGCATCGAGGTCACTGATGAACACTGAGTCCGCGCCGATGCTCGTGGCGTACTCGAGTAGGCGCAGCGCCTTCCAGTGGCTGCCGCGGACGGAGAAGTTGTCGAACCCGAGCGCCACGGGCCGCGGGAGCACCACTCGCGTCGTCGGCTTCGCGGGCCCACCTTGACCATGGAGGGTCGCAGCAGCAACGACGGCAGCTGAGGACGACAGGAACGCACGACGGCTCGACGAAGAAGGCACGGCTCGGAACTCCTGGCTGAAGCCGGACAACAGCATAGCCGCTACTGCTACCTCGCCATATACCCTTCGCGGGCCACGACGGTGCCGGGGCGGGAGCGGAGGCGGACGTCGAGCCGGTGCCAGCCCGGGGTGATGGCCCCGGTCGGTACATACGTGAGCAGATAGCGTTGACGATACTGCGCGAGGATGGCGGCGAACGTCGAGGCGAATCGCGCGCGCCTGTTGACGCGCAGGAACTCGCCGCCCGTCATGTCGGCCACCCGTTGCAGTGTGCGCAGGCCCTCGCCGAGCGTCGGCATCATCCAGCTTCGCGTAGTGAAGGTATCGGATTGTGGCGTCGCAATCTGGACCGATGGCAGTCCGGCGCCAATCGGATAGATCACCACGTTGGTGTGGCGGACCGCGTCGACCGTGAGGCTCGCCGACGACCAGCTTCCCGTGTCCATGCCGTCTGTGAGGAGCACGAACACCGACGGCCGGCTGTCTGCCGATGCCAGCGCGCTGCCGAACACGATGGCGTCGTGCAGCACCGTGGCACCGCCGGCGGTCATGCTCGCCAGCGTGCTGTCCAGCGCCCCGCCCGGCGCCTCCGCACGCATCAGCAGACGCACGCGGTCAGAGAACGTGAAGAGCGAGAGCCTGTCGTTGCCCGTCAGCGCGCCGGCCAGTGCCCGCACCGCGGCGCGCAAGTCGTCGAGCGTCCTGCCATCCACGCTGCCACTGAGATCCAGCCCGACAATCACGTGCGCACTGTCTGTGGTGCCGATCGAGTCGACGGCCTGTTCCACGCCGTTGTCGCGCACCACGAAGTCGTGGCCCGTGAGTCCGGTGAGGGGTTGGCGCTCGTGGTGGACGAACGCGTCGATCGTCACGGCGTCGACGACGGCACGGAACATCGGCTGCGGATCCTGCGCGCGCACGGTCGATTGCGCCGCCAGCATCGCCGCAACGACCGCAACGCATACCGCCACCGCCGCGAGTGGCCGGGCTCGGAGAGCCGGCCCTGCCACTCGAAGAGCCGGCCCTGCCGATTGCGGCGCCAGGTAGGGTCGGCCCTCCGGGCCCGACCCGGCGTACGTCGTCCGCGTGTTGCGGGCCGGCCAGGGACGGCCCGTCGTCATCGGACGACCTCCGCGCGGAGGGGTGGGAGTCCACGTGCCGGGTCGAGGGGGTGCCCACCCGTGTAGGACAGCCACGCATTCGGCATCTGGTCTGTTGCTCTGGTGTTCCCCGCCGTGAACTGCGTGGTCAGCGCAAAGGCGGTTGCCGCGTCGCCACGTCGGAGGTTGCCTTGTATCAGGGCCATGAGCGCCGCCGTACGCACCGACGGCACGCTCGACGCGCGCGCGAACGCCGCGGCGGCCTGCTGCGGATCCTGACGTGCGTCGTGCAGGTCGCCGGCGAAGAGCCAGGCCAGGCCGCAGATCACGTCCTGACACGGCGTCTGCAACAACGACGTGAGCAGCGACGCGGCCTCGTCGAATCGCTCGCGTTCGATGGCCACACGCGCGAGGCGGAGCGTGGCTTCCCGGTCGTCGGGCACCAGCGCGAGGACCTTCCGGTAATAGTCGGCGGCCCGGGCCAGCACGTTCCGGACAGTCCCTGCACGCGCGCCCTGAGGAGGACGCCGCGCCATGTAAGGCGCCTCCTCCGGACTGACGTTCACCGTCAGGCGTGCGCGGGTCTCTGCCTCGACTCCGCGCAGCATGTCGAACATCGCGCGCGCGTCCCTGTCGTCGCCCGGCACGCGCGTCTTCGCGATCTCGCGCGTGCACTCGGCATAGCGCGCACTGGCGAGCAGGTGCGCGATCAGCGCGAACCGCCACCGCACGCGGAACCGCCGCACCGTCGCGGCGTCCGGATCGTCGCGCTCGGATTCGAACGCGGCAAGGCGCCGCCACGCCTCGTCCGCCACGTCCTCCAGCGCGACGACCCCTGCCTCGGAGAGCGCGAGCCTGCCCGTCACGTAGAGCAGCTCGATGGGAAGCAGCGCAGACACCTGCAACCGCTTGATGACCCGTGTCCGGGTGTCGCCAGACAGGCGCGCTCCGCGGGGATGCCACTCGTCGAACGTGCGCAGCGCATCGGCGCGCAGACCGTCAGCGGGGATCGTCACCGCGATCGCGACCGCCTCCTCCACGTCCCCGGCGATGTAGCGCTCGACGACGGTCTGCCATGTCGCGGTGCGCGGATCCTGCGCGAAAGCGCCGGTTGCCGAGAAGGCGACCCCGGCCAGGACGGCCACCGCCCATCGCATCGCCGCACCCGCACGCCCACATGTCACGCGCCTTGTCTCCCTCGCGGGAGCGCGATAGCATCCGCGATCGGCATAGAGGCCATCAGCACACGTCATGATTACAGCAGACCCCACCAAGCGTGCCCAGCTGCTCGACGAAGTCCACCGCATCGTCACCGAGGCCGCGCCAGAGGGCGACAGAGAGCTGCTCCGTGAGTTCGCGACGGTCGTGACGGGCGAACTCCCCGACGGGGTCATCTTCCGCCTGCCTCCCGCTGCACTGGCCGCGCGAATCGAAGAGTACTTCAGGTTCGTCGCCAGGACGATGCCGCCAGACGTGCAGTTGCATCGGGGATTGCCCGGCATCCACGTGTCGGTGCGCAACGCCGACGAGGCCGAGGATCGGGCGATGGCGGGGCACGACGGCGGCCCGCACGAAGTGACCATCGTCGAGACGCACACGCCAGACGCGCCGTTCATCTTCGAGAGCCTCACGAACTTCTTCAAGAACGAGGGCCTGCGCGTCTTCTCGGCGGTTCATCCGCGTCTGACGGTGCGCCGCCAATGGGAGCGCGTGGTCCATGTGGGCACGCTCGCCGATGAGGGGTCGCGCGAGCTCTTCTGCCAGTTCCGCATCGAACGCGTGGGTCGCACCGATCGGATGCGCCGCCTCGAGCATCAGATCTTCAGCCTGCTGAAGAGCGTGTTCCTCGCCGTGGAGGACTTCGTCGCGATGAAGGCGGCCCTGCAGGCGGCGGGCGGGCGTCTGCGCGCGCGTGAAGGACAGGACCACGCGGTGGAGTCCGTCGACGCCGCGCGAGCGCTCCTGCAGTGGATCTGCGACGACAACTTCGTCCTCCTGGGCGTGATGCGCTACGCCCCCGGCTCCGACGGCCACCTGCAGGCGCAGGACGACAGCGCGCTCGGTGCCTTCAAGGATCGATCGCTGCTCGAGACGGTGTTCCCGGGGCTGCCGGCAGACATCGCTCGCAATCTCGCGCCGGCACACGACGATGCCCGCATCCTGGACATCGACTATTGCGTGGACGGGCGCGCGATTCACCACCGCGGCCCGCTCGAAGACATCTTCATCCGGGAGTGGAATGCCGACGGCTCGCTCGCGGGCATGACCCTCGCCATCGGCCGCTTCGCCAAGAGTGCGTTCGCCACGAGGGCCGCGGACATCCCCGTCCTGCACGACAAGCTCGCCTACGTGCTCGAGAACCTCGACGTGGCGAAGAACTCGCACGCGTGGCGCGAGGCCCGGGCGTCCTTCAACTACTTCCCGAAGCGGGAACTGCTGTACGCGCGGCGCGAACATCTGTGCGCCATCATCCAGCAGATGGTGAACCTCGTCGGCGACGACGAGATCGCCGTCTCCGCGCGCCAGGGATCCGGGTACG
>CAYRAE010000106.1:0-7231 GCA_964422175.1 uncultured Luteitalea sp.
ACGCCTATCGATCGCTGAAGTCGCTCGAAGAGCAGCTCGCGCAGGCGCGCGATCTGGCCGGCGGGACCGACGCCGACATGGCGGCCCTCGCGCGCGAGGAACTCACAGACCTCGAGCCGCAGCACGCCACGCTCGTCGAGCACGTCAAGTACCTGCTCATCCCGAAGGACCCCAACGACGCCAAGAACGTGGTGCTCGAAGTGCGCGCGGGCACGGGCGGCGAGGAAGCCGCGCTGTTTGCCGCGGAGTTGTTCCGCATGTACGCGCGGTACGCCGAGCGTCAGGGGTGGAAGTTCGAGGTGATGTCCACGAGCGACGCCGATGCCGGCGGCCTGAAGGAAGGCATCGCGACGATCGAAGGACGGCAGGTGTACAGCCACCTGAAGTACGAGAGCGGCGTCCACCGCGTGCAGCGCGTGCCGGCGACCGAAGCGAGCGGACGGATTCACACGTCGACGGCCACTGTGGCGGTGCTGCCGGAGGCCGAAGACGTCGACATCCAGATCAACGACAAGGACCTGCGCGTCGACACGTTCTGTTCGAGCGGCCCCGGCGGTCAGAGTGTGAACACGACGTACTCGGCCGTGCGCATCACGCACATCCCGACGGGCACTGTCGTGTCGCAGCAGGACGAGAAATCGCAGATCAAGAATCGCGCGAAGGCGATGAAGGTCCTGCGCTCCCGCCTCTACGAGATGGAACTGCGCAAACAGCAGGACGCCATCGCGAAAGACCGCAAAAGCCAGGTGGGCACGGGCGAGCGATCCGAGAAAATCCGCACGTACAACTTCCCGCAGAGCCGCATCACCGATCACCGCGTGAACTTCACCACGCACCAGATCGCCGGTGCCATGGACGGCGACCTGCACGAGCTCATCGACCAGGTGACGACCTACTACAGGTCGGAACTGCTGAAGGACGCGAGCCGCACCGAGGCGGTGGACGCCTGACCTTCCGCGACGCCGTCATCGCCGCGCGACTACGCCTGCTCGACGCAGGCCTCGACCAACGGCACGCCCACCTCGATCCGGAGGTGCTCGCGCGTCACGCGCTGCAGTGGGATCGCGCGACGTGGATCACGCGCGCTGATGAACCCGCGCCGGCCGGATTCGCACCGGCGTTCGACGCACTCATCGCACGCCGCGCCGCGCGGGAACCCGTCGCGTACATCATCGGGACGCGCGAGTTCTACGGCCGCGAGTTCCGCGTGTCGCCAGACGTCCTCATCCCACGCCCCGAGACCGAACTCATCGTCGAGTGGGCACTCGCCACTCTCCCCGCCGACCGCTTCCTCCGCATCGTCGACGTCGGGACCGGCAGCGGCCCGCTGGCCGTGACGCTGGCCGCTGAACGCGACCAGTGGCACGTCGAAGCAGTGGACATCTCGGAACGCGCCGTCGCCGTCGCGCGCGACAACGCACGCCGCCTGGGCGTCGGCGGCCGGATCACGTTCCTCATCGGCGATCTGCTCGCGCCGACAATGGGTCAGTTCGACGCGATCGTGGCCAACCCTCCGTATGTGGCGCGCCGCGATGCGCCTGGCATGATGCCGGACGTCCGCGATCACGAACCCCACGTGGCCCTGTTCGGCGGCCAGGACGGCATGGACATCCCGCGCCGCCTGCTGGCGCAGGCTGCCGAGCGACTCGTGCCGGGCGGATGGATGGCGATGGAGTTCGGCTACGGCATGCAGGAACCCGTCGAGGCCGCCGCCCGCGACGCCGGACTGGAAGTCCTGGAGGCTCTCGAAGACCTCCAGGGCATCGCCAGAACCCTCATCGCCCGCCGCTGAGCGAGGCGGAGCATTCGAACGGGCTGAAGCCCGTTCGCTCCATCCCTGGCAGGGAAATTCCTGGATGCAGGCGGCATTCCCGGCATTCGGCATTCGGCATTCGGCATTCCGGGTAGGAACTGCCGCTTGCGGCGGTTCCTACCCGGGCGGCCATCCAAACGTGCGGCCGGCCAGTACATGCAGGTGGATGTGGAACACCGTCTGGCCCGCGTCGGCGTTGCAGTTGAAAACGGTGCGGAACCCGCCGTCGGCGTAGCCGCGCTCGCGCGCGATCTGGGCCGCGCGGTACTGCATCGCCCCGACCAGCGCCGCGTCGTCCGGCGTCATGTCGTTGAGGGTGGCGATGTGGCGTCGGGGGATGACGAGGCAGTGCAGCGGCGCCTGCGGGTTGACGTCCTCGAACGCCACGAGGTTCGCGTCCTGGAAGATCACCTTGGCAGGAATCTCACCAGAGGCGATTCGGCAGAAGAGGCAGCTGGACATGGGAGACAGAGTACAGCGGCTACAATTGAAGGTTCCATGGCCGACTGGAAGAACTCCGTCAACCTGCCTCGTACCGACTTCCCGATGAAAGCCAACCTGCAGGTGGCTGAACCGGCGGCGATTGCGCGCTGGGAGGCCATGGACCTGTACGGCGCGATCGCGAAGGCGCGCGCCGGCCGGCCGAAGTACGTCCTGCACGACGGCCCGCCGTACGCCAACGGGCAGATTCACATCGGTCACGCGCTCAACAAGATCCTCAAGGACTTCATCGTCAAGTCGAAGTCCATGGCCGGCTTCGACGCGCCATACGTGCCCGGCTGGGACTGCCATGGCCTGCCGATCGAACTCCAGGTGGACAAGGAACTCGGCTCGAAGAAGCGCGAGATGAGCGTGGCAGACATCCGCCGCGCCTGCCGGGCGTATGCAGATCGGCATGTCAGCGAGCAGAAGGCCGACTTCCGCCGGCTCGGCGTCTTCGGAGACTGGGATCACCCGTACCTGACGATGCAGTTCGAGTTCCAGGCGGCGATCGTCAGGGCACTGGGTCGCTGCGTCGAAGAGGGCCTCGTCTACAAGGGCAAGAAGCCCGTGTACTGGTGCATCTCCGATCGCACGGCGCTGGCCGAAGCCGAAGTCGAGTACGAGACGCACGTCTCGCCGTCGATCTACGTCGAGTTCAGGCTGGATCCGCGCGACGCTGACGCGCTCTCGGCGCGCGTGCCGGAACTGGCGGGCCGCAACGTCTCCCTCCTCATCTGGACGACGACCCCCTGGACGATCCCGTCGAACATGGCCGTCGCGTTCCAGCCGGGATTCGACTACGCGGCCTACGACGTCGATGGCCGGCTCGTGATCGTCGCCGAAGCGCTGGCCGACGCCACGTTCGCCAGAGCCGGTCGCACGCCGGGCGAACCCGTGGCGCGGATGAAGGGTCAGGTCTTCGATCGCATCCGGTTCGTCCATCCGCTCTACGCGCGCGAGTCGCTGGGCGTGCTCGCCGACTACGTGACGCTCGAGCAGGGCACGGGCGTCGTGCACACGGCACCGGGACACGGCGCCGACGACTTCAACACCGGCCAGCGCTACGGGCTGGAGACGTACGCGCCGATCGGGCCGTCGGGCGAATTCCTCGACAGCGTCGAGCTGTTCGCGGGCCTGAAGGTGTGGGACGCCAACCCGAAGGTCGTCGAGGCACTGCGCGAGCGCGGCGCCCTGTGGCACGTCGAGTCGTACGAGCACAGCTACCCGCACTGCTGGCGCTGCCACAAGCCGCTCATCTTCCTCGCGACGCCGCAGTGGTTCATCGCGATGGACCACAACGGCTACCGCGGGAAGGCGCTCGACGCCGTCACGGGCGTCGAGTGGCTGCCGGCGTGGGGCGAGGAACGCATCCACAACATGCTCGCCAACAGGCCCGACTGGTGCATCTCGCGTCAGCGGGCGTGGGGCGTGCCTATCCCGGCGATGACGTGTACGCGATGCCACGAGTCGGTGCTCACGACGGCGCTCACGTCACGAGCCGCCGACGTCTTCGCCGAGCACGGCGCCGACGCGTGGTACGAGCGGCCGATCGAGGCGTTCCTCCCGGAAGGCTTCGCGTGTCCGTCGTGCGGCGGCACCGGGTTCGAACGCGAACGCGACATCCTCGACGTGTGGTTCGACTCGGGGACGAGCCACGAGGCCGTGCTCGCCGTGCGCCCCGAACTGCGGTGGCCCGCCGACATGTACCTCGAGGGCAGCGATCAGTACCGCGGGTGGTTCCACAGCTCGCTGCTGCTGGCGATCGCGACCCGCGGAGAGGCCCCATATCGGTCGGTGATCACGCACGGATTCGTCGTGGACGAGGAAGGCCGCAAGATGTCCAAGTCTCGCGGCAACAACGTCGTCCCGCAGCAGGTGATCGAGCAGAGCGGCGCCGAGGTCCTCCGGCTGTGGGTCGCGATGGTGGACTACACCGAGGAAGTGCGGCTCGGTAAGCAGATCCTTGCGCGTACGGTGGAGGCCTACAGGAAGATCCGCAACACGGTTCGATACCTGGCCGCCAACATGTACGACTTCGACCCCTCGACGGACGCCGTCGCGCACGCCGACATGCTGGAGGTGGATCGCTACGCGCTGGCGCGGTACGCAGACGCCGCGATCCGCATGCGCGAGGCGTACGAGCGGTTCGACTTCCAGACGATCTTCCACGAGGTGAACAGGCTCGCGGTGGTCGACCTGAGCGCGTTCTACGCCGACGTGTCGAAGGACCGCCTGTACACGTTCGGCGCCGCCTCTCGCGCACGCCGGTCCGCGCAGACGGCGATGTACCTCATCGCCGATGGACTCGCGCGCCTGCTGGCGCCCATCCTGCCGGTGACCGCCGACGAGTTGTGGCGCGTCCTGCCCCCCGGGCACCGCAGCCCTGGCGAAGGTGGCGGCACGCGCGAGGCGTCCGTGCACATCGCGCTCTTCCCCGACAACGTCGACGCGTGGCGCGACGAGGCGCTCGTCGCGCGGTACGCGACGCGGCTCGAACTGCGCGACATCGTGAACGCGAAGCTGGAGGAACAGCGCAAGGAGAAGGTGATCGGCACGTCGCTCGAGGCCGCGATCACGCTGGCGGGCACGGGACGATTCGCCGACGCGCTCGCCGACTTCTCCCCCGACGATCTCGCCGCGTTCTGCATCGTGTCGTCGGCCAACGTGGTGGCGCCAGACGCCTCGCAGGACGCCGATACGATCGCGGTGAGCGTGGTGCGCACGAGCGGCGAGAAGTGCCAGCGCTGCTGGCGCTACGTCGGCGCCATCAGCACCGAGCCGAGCACGGAAGGCCTGTGCGATCGGTGTGTCGACGCCCTCGGGCTCGGAGTGGGCGTCGCATGACGGGCGCGGCCTGGCGCCGGCCGGAATCGTGGGTGACCGCCGTTCTGGTCATCTGCGACCAGGTCACGAAGGCACTCGTGCAGCAGCGCATCGCACTGCACGACACGGTGACGGTGATTCCCGGCCTGCTGAACCTGACCAACGTCAGGAACACCGGGGCGGCGTTCGGCATGTTCAACAACGCCGACTTCACGTACAAGCCGCTGGTGGTGGCGGTGCTGGCCGTGGTCGCGCTCGTCGGCATCCTCTGGTACGCGCAGAAGTTCGCCGGGGATGCGTGGCCCGCCCGGTACGGGTTCGTGCTGATCGTGGCAGGCGCACTCGGCAACCTGATCGATCGCGTGACGCTCGGCTACGTCGTCGACTTCGTGGATTTCCACACCGGTGGGTGGCATTTCTGGGCGTTCAACGTGGCCGACGCGGCGATCACGATCGGCGCGGTGCTCTTTGCCGCCGACACCCTGTTCTCGAGGCGCCATGTTCCCGAAGCTGTTTGATCTCGGGCCGCTGACGGTCTATTCCTACGGCGTCCTGCTGGCGGCCGCCTATCTCGGCGGATTGCAGTTCTCGCTCGTGCGCGCGAAGAACCGTGGACTCGATCCCGCGCGCGTGATGGACCTCGGGATCTACATCATCGTCAGCGCGCTGGTGGGCGCCAAGCTGCTGCTGGTGATCGTCGACGCCGACCACTTCCTGCGCGAGCCTGCCGATCTCCTGTCGCTCGCCCGCAGCGGTGGCGTGTTCTACGGCGGGCTGATCCTCGCGGTGATCGTCGGCCTGTGGTACGTGCGCCGGCACAAGTTGCCCACCTGGCGTGTTGCCGACGTCGTCGCACCGGGCATCGCGTTCGGACACGTGGTCGGACGTCTCGGCTGCTTCCTGGCAGGCTGCTGCTACGGCCACGAGACGAACGTGCCCTGGGCGGTGACGTTCACCAATCCGCTGGCGCGCGAGAACGTCGGCACGCCGCTCGGCGTGCCCCTGCACCCGACGCAGTTGTACGAAGCCGGCGTCGAGGCAATCATCCTCGGCCTGCTGCTCGCCTTCGAGCACAAGGGACGCCCGTTTCCGGGACGCACGTTCTGGGGCTACATGCTCGTGTACGGCCTGTCGCGCTTCGTCATCGAGATGTTCCGCGGCGATCCGCGAGGCATGGTGTTCGCCAACGTCTCGACGTCGCAGTTCATCTCGCTGTTGATCGTGCCGTTGAGCGTCGTGATGCTCTACTGGCTGTCGCGCCGGGATCGGCATGTCACCGCGCCAGCCGCCACGACGCGCCCACGAACGGCGAAGGCCTGACGCGCATGGACGCCCTCGACGATCGCGCAGACAACGTCGTGCTCACCATCGGTGAGGACGAAGCAGGCCAGCGCGCCGATCAGGCGATCGCCGCGCTGCTCGAAGGCACGTCGCGCTCGCAGGTGCAGCGGCTGATCAAGGAGGGCCGCGTCAGCATCATCACGGGCGACGATGCGCGCGTGCTGACGCGCACGAGCGAACCGTTGTCTCTCGGCACGACGCTCTCCGTCGATCTTCCGCCACCACCGAGCACCGACGCGCTTCCCGAAGACATCCCGCTCGACATCCTCTACGAAGACGACGAGATCATCGTCATCAACAAGGCGCCGGGGATGGTGGTGCACCCGTCGGCGGGGCACGCGACGGGCACGCTCGTGAACGCGCTGCTGCACCACGCACGACAGCTCGGTGCGTCAGACGATGCCACGCGGCCGGGGATCGTGCATCGCCTCGACAAGGGCACGTCTGGCGTGATGGTCGTGGCACGCACGGACACCGCGCTGACCGAGCTCGCGCGCCAGTTCCACGACCGCGAGGTGGAAAAGGAATACGTGGCGCTCGTGTGGGGGCTCGTCCACGCCGGACGACGGATCGAGGCGCCGATCGGTCGCGATCCGAACGTCCGGCAGAAGATGACGACGCGGGCGCGGCGGGCGCGGGCGGCGGTGACGCGTGTGACATGGGCGCTGCACCTGCCCGGCGTGTCGTTGATCCGCGTGGCGATCCACACGGGCCGGACACACCAGATTCGCGTGCACCTCAGCTCGATCGGACATCCCGTGTGCGGCGACG
>CAYRAE010000106.1:7331-10079 GCA_964422175.1 uncultured Luteitalea sp.
ACACACCAGATTCGCGTGCACCTCAGCTCGATCGGACATCCCGTGTGCGGCGACGCGACGTACGGCGGCATTCCGCGACGTATCGCACCGCACCTGAAGGCGTTGTCGTCGTTGGAGCGGCCGTTCCTGCACGCAGAACGGCTGGTGTTCACGCACCCGACGGAAGGGCGGCGCATGGAGTTCGAAGCCCCACTCGCGCAGGATCTGCACGGGGTCCTCGAACAGCTCGACGCCGCCGTCGAGCGCTTCGGCTACAAGACCATCCAGAATTCGTAGGACGAAGGACAGAGGACGTGGAGGACGGGAAGCAGGAGAAGCGAATGTCACAGATCGAGTCGACCCGCGTCTTCGAGGGCCGCGTGTTCACCGTCTCCCGCGATCGCGTCAGGATGCCGCATGGTGTCGAAACCGCGCTCGACGTGGTGCATCACAGGGGATCGGTGGTCCTCGTGCCGATGCCCGATCCCGGATCGGTCATCCTCGTCCGGCAGTATCGCCATGCGATCGGACGTCATGTGTGGGAACTGCCCGCAGGCAGTCTGGACCCGGGTGAAGACGCCGACACGGCCGCGCTGCGGGAGTGTCACGAAGAAATCGGTCAGCTCGCCACGCACGCCGAGCGGATCGCGTCGCTGTATCCGTCGCCGGGATACACGACGGAAGTGATGCACTTCTACAAGCTGACGGGACTGCACGTTCCCGATCACGTTGCGGAACAGGACGAAGACGAGGATCTCGAACCGCGCACGTTCACGCTCGACCAACTGCGCGCCGCCGTTGCCGCGGGCGAGATCACGGACATGAAGACCGTCGCCGCGCTGCAGTTCCTCTGACGCGACGTCCCGCAAAAACAAAAGGGCCGGGCTCGGAGAGCCGGCCCTACCTATCGCCGCCGTAGCAGGGCCGGCTCTCCGAGCCCGGCCCCCACGGCTCCTGCGGCCTGCGTTGTCAGCTGGCGATGTCCAGCTCCGCCGATGTCGTCGCTCGACGCGCGTAGAACCTGTCGCGCGCCTCCGTCTGCTCGCGCTCCTCTTCGCAGTCCCTGCAGCGCAGCGCGAACGGCAACGCACGCAGGCGGGCGCCGGAGATCTCGTCGCCACACTCGCGGCAGAGGCCATAGCGACCCGCCTCGAGTCTGCCGAGCGCCTCGTTCACCTGGTTGAGCGTCTCGGACTTCATCTGCATGAGCGCGATCTCGATGTCTTGCTGGATGTCCGACACCGAGGATTCTTCCGCGTCAACGACGCCTTGCGCCTGATCGGCAGGGCCGATGGCGCGGACGTCGTGCATCTGCCGGCGCAACTCCACGGTGAGCTCGCGACGGCGGTCCTCCAGGATGCGCCGCAACTCCGCGTGACGGTCTGTATGTTCAGTGCGAGTGGACTTCTTGGTCGACTTCATGGCCTGTCCGCTCCTTTCGCGTTCGTCAGGTTCTGACAGAAGCACGCCTCGTGCCAACCAGCCAGACCACCTCGCGCACCTGCCGCCGGCAAGGCGGCGGATAGGGATGACGCGTCACTCGATCGACCGGACATCGGTCGTCGAGTGAAGGGCCCTCGAGGCTGGGTGAGTAACCTCGCGTGACCGCAAGGTGCTCATTCGAGGCGACTTCCACACCGCGCTCCGACCTTGGCTGCCGTCGCGCGTCCGGGTGGTACAGGCATTTAGACGCCCGGATCGCCAAGACGGTTCTCCCCTGAACCATCTGACAGTCGACCGGCGGCCCACGAGGTTCGCGCCGCGGGGCAGGGACACCGCTGTCGGTGCCGACACACGCCGCGTGTTCAATCTCGAGACACCATGAATGCGTCGGAGCCGTTTGGCAGGGTGGGCTGTGCTACACTCGGAGGTTCGCGCGCCCGGCGGAGCCTCCACCGAGGTTCTCCGGCAACAGCGGAGCCGAGGCGGCGCGTCAACACAGAGTCATGGCAAATCGTTGCGAAGTCTGCGGTAAGGGTCCCACGTTCGGCAACAACATCAGCCACGCGCACAACGTGTCGTCACGCCGGTTCAACGCGAACCTGCAGACCGTGCGGGCGCTGGTGAACGGAGCCGCGAAGCGGCTCACGGTGTGCACGCGCTGCATCCGCTCGAACAAGATCACCAAGGCTGCCTGATCGTGCCCACCCGCGCGTCGGTCTCCACGTCCGACGCCCCGCAGGCCATCGGCCCGTACTCGCAGGCCATCAGGGCCGGCCAGTTCCTGTTCCTGTCGGGGCAGATTCCGCTCGATCCCGCAACGGGAGAGGTGGTGGCCGGTGACGTGCGCGCGCAGACGCGCCGTGTCCTCGACAACATGAGCGGCGTCCTGGCCGCCGCAGGCGTCTCGATGAACGCCGTGGTGAAGACCACCGTCTTTCTCACCGACCTGGCGGACTTCCCCGCCATGAACGACGTCTACGCGGATGCCTTCGAATCGCCGGCGCCCGCACGCTCCACCGTACAGGTCTCGCGTCTTCCGCGCGACGTCCGCGTGGAGATCGAAGCCGTCGCCTTACTGCCGTAGGACAATTTCAGAAGTTCTGAATTTCACAATTTCATTCACACGCCAACCTTCGGAACATTCCCGAAGGTAAGCAATTCTGAAATTGTGAAATTCTGCAATTCTAGGATGCCCGCTCTTCCGCGCCGCCCGCGTGGCGCTCGACGTTGAGCACGCCCGGCAGCGACTTCACCGCGCGGATCACCTTGTCCAGGTGCTTGACGTCCTGGATCTCCACCGTCATCTCGATGAAGCCCTGCTCCTGC
>CAYRAE010000107.1:0-9976 GCA_964422175.1 uncultured Luteitalea sp.
CGAAATCGAGAGGAGTGCGGGACCGGTTGTCGATTACCGGTTGCCGGTTGCCGGGTTCTTTCTCCGGCTCCACATCACCCGCACCCAGAGGACGCCGATCGCGACGAACGGGAAGGCGTAGACCAGCAGCAGGATAGGCGCGGGGCGTGTGTCGTAGGTGGCGTCGACGTGGCTCTCGACGCGAGCCGGGCCGAGGGGGCCGGCGATGTCGACCGTCACGCGGTAGGGCCCTTCGTGCGGCATGAGCAGGGCGACGTACTGGTTCGTCAGCTTGCCGTCGACGGGCTCCGCCGCCCCCGTCGCGGGCGGGCCCTCGCGATCGGTCGGGGCAATCGTGACGCGCGCCGTCGTGCCTGCGGGCACCTCACGACCCGTGCCCGGTGCGCCGGCCAGCATCACCCAGAACTTCCCCTCCGGCGTCCCATCGTCTGTCGCGTCGGGATCGGTCCAGATCGAGATCGAGTACGAACCCGTTATCTGATCCGACACGATCGGGTACGGCGGCCCGTCGTGCGCCGGCACGGTGTCGGCGCGCAGGCAGAACGCGAGGGCGAAGGCGCCCACGAGGCGTGCGTGTCTCGTCATCCCGCCAGCGCCGTCCCGCGCATCTCCATCGGCTGCGCCAGAATCCACAGAGCCGCGAGCGTGAGCGCCACCACGATCAGCATCCACGGCGCGCCGGCACGCACCGCGTGCGGTCCGTGATCGCGCCGCGAGACGGCGTGCGTGAGCAACATCGATCCGAGCGCGCCCAGCAGCACGAATCCGACCTGCAGGGGTGCCACGGCACCAGGCCGCAATCCGAGCCAGCGCCAATCGGGTTCACCGGCGAGCGCGCGTCCCGTGGCGTCGACGATCGCTCCCTGCAACACGGGGACGATGGTGCCGACGGCCGTGAGGAAGTGGAACGCATAGTGCGCGACCCACACGCCCGCGCCGAGCGGCACGAGCACCACGGCGTAGCGGACGACGATCTCCCATACGTCGTGCGTCCGCGAGAGCGCGAACGTGCGCGTGGCGACGCCGGCCATGCCGAACAACGCGACGGGCACGGCCACGAGCACGATGGCGAACAGAATCGCGAGCACGGGCGCTTCGTGCGTGGTATGGAGCGCACGTGCCATCCACTGTTCGATCGCATACACGGGCCGCGTCATCGCCAGCGCGTTGAGGAGCGCGCCGAAGGTGAAGACGGTGGCCAGCGCGGCCACGTCAGGCCGGCGCGACAACTGCCCGATCGACGACCGGCGCGAATCGTCGGCCCATTCCTCGCCGGGCACGTGGCCCGCGATCGTGACGTTGTCGTGCGGACACGCCTGCACGCAATCGAGACAGAACGTGCAATCGAGGTTGCCCACTTTGGCCGGCAGGAACAGGCCGAGCTCGCAGCCGCGACGCACGAGGCGCGCGGGTGCCGACGCCGTGTAGCGTCCCTTGACGCAGTCGGCCGTGGCGCAGGCCTCGCACGTCGCGAGATGCTTCGCTTTCACCTCGAGCGGCGAGAGCGTCGACAGCAGGAAACTGAACTGCCCCACCGGGCACACGTGCTTGCAGAACGATCCACCGGTGAACGTGACGTCGATCGCGATCGCGGCGCCGAAGTAGCCCAGCACGAGCCACGCCGTGGCGGCGGGCAGCGCCCACAGGTCGAACAGCTCGTACGCGAACAGCACGGCTATCGTCATCAGCGCGGCGATCCACTTGCCACGGAGCCACACGGGCCACGTGCGCGCGGGCGCATGGAGCCGGCGCGCCATGTCGCGCACCAGCACGATCGGACAGAGACCGCACAACACGTTGCCCACCGCGAGCAACAGGCCCGCCAGCAGGCCGCGGTAGTGCACCCACGTGAGCACCGTGGCGAGGTTCTTCGGCGCGAGATCAGGCCCGAGCAGGCCATGCAGGACGATGGCGATGGAGAGAAGGAGGAGGACGACCTGTCCGGCCGGGCGGAGACGGGCGAGGCGCGCCGGCGCGATCACGACGCCGCACGCACGGCGGCCACGTCGATGCGTTGCTGCGTGCGCGTGCCGTCGCGTTCGACGATGGACACGAGCAGCACCCAGTCGCCAGCCATGGTGAACGTGAACGGTATCAGATACTCGCCCGGCCGACGCTCGGTGCCTTCGGCGATGACCGGTGCCATGCCTGCATGCGACATGTGCCCCTCCAGCCGCACGACGGCGCCTTCGAGCGGATTGCCATCCGCGGCTGCCGGCGTGATGGTCAACTCGGCGGGGCCGGCAACAGGCGGCTGCGGTGCGAGCGACCACGTGATCCGCACGCCAGAACCGGCAGCGTCACGACGCTCGCAGCCCGTCACCGTGATGACGGCGGCGAGGAGAACCAGCGCCGCCGCGGCGCACCGGGCGCGCCGCAGACGTGTCACGCCGTGGCGAGCGGGCGGTCGTGCGCCGGCGCGTGCCTCGCACACGAGCACTGGAACGTCGCGTGCTCGCTCGGCGACGGGAACAGGTGGTAGTACATCGCGATCATCATCGGGATGAACACGATGGTGTTGTAGAACAGGTGCAGTTCCACGCGCGGTACCCACAGCTGGACCAGGCTCACGGGCACCGGCCTGCCGAGCAGGTTCATGCCGAGAATCGCCTGCCCCTGCAGGAGCGCATGCTCGATGTGGTGGAAGAACTGGATCCAGAACGCGACCATCCACCAGAAGCGATCGGAGGGTGCGGTGAAGCCGCGACGCAGGATCCACAGACCCACCAGCATCACGACGGCATAGCCATAGTGCAGCAACTCGGACTTGATGACCCACGGGAAGAAATACCCGACAAGCCCGCCCGCCTGCGGGACCGGCCAGCCGAGGACGTAGATCTGGAAAGCCTGCAGCAGGTGCTCGAGCCAGTGGACCAGCACGATGGCGGTGAAGACCCTCAGGCCGAGCTCATGCCAGTCCGTGTTGAGACGGTCGAGGAAGCCCGCCTGCGGCTGCGTCGCCGCCATCGTTGCCGTCGTCATCGGATCACTCCATCAGGGCAAGGCGCCCGTGCCGCGTCATCGTCGCGGAGACCAGATCTTCACGATCGCGAACAGCCCGAAGCACGCGGAGACGCCGAGTACCACATGGCTGGCTGTGCTGAGGTGCGGCGGCTGGTGCGTGGCCGTCCAGTGCCAGCCCAAGGTGATCACGACCAGCAGGAGCACCGTGAAGGTCGTGAACAGGATACGCGCCGTCAGCATGACCGGACGATCTTTCCAACCCTTCGGAACCTGGTCAATAGTGCATTCGCATCATGACGGCCGTCACGTCTCTGCTCCTGACCGAACGCACACCGTCCGGGGGAATACGAACCAGAGCCGGCGAACGGGAGAATCGGCGGAGGAGGCTGGTAGCATGGTTTGAGGTGCCCTCAGCCACAGGAGGCCTCTGGCAGTGCAGACCCGACGCGCGTTCATCGCTTCTCTCTTCGTACTCACGGCTGTCGTCGCGCCCGTCGCCCTCGACGGACTCAGCGCGCAGACGACGCAGACGGTCCCGATCCGGCGGTTCATGGAGATCGGGCCGGGACTCTACCGCGGCGGACAGCCCGACAAGGTCGGGTACGAACGCCTGCGCGACATGGGCATCCGTACCGTCGTCAACTTCCGTACCGGAGACGACGAGCGCGCCATGGTCGAAGCGCTCGGGATGAAGTACATCCACATTCCGGTTCATTTCCGCTGGTTCGGCGGCGAACTGCCCGAGGAGGCCGTCGCGCGCTTCTTCGCGATCGTCGACGACGCCGCGCATGGCCCCGTGTTCTTCCATTGCAAGCGCGGCGCGGATCGCACGGGCGCCTTCGCGGCGCTCTATCGCGTCACCAGGCAGGGCTGGTCCATCGATCGGGCGTACAGCGAGGCGCGCGACGTGGGCATGCGCTGGTGGTATCCCGCCGTGAAGGGCGAGTTGCACGAGCACTCGAGCCGCCTCGGCCAGAACCAGACACGTGAGACGGCCTCACCGTCGAGCACGATGTAGGCTGGACGCACCGTAGGGCCGGGTTCTGAGAGCCGGCCCTACCATTGCGGCGACAGGCAGGGTCGGCCCTCCGCCCTTCGGCACGCGCAGGGCGGCCTGAGCGGAGTCGAAGGCCGGGCCGAACCGACCATGCATCGCGTTCCACTGGTCGTCAGGTACCGCTACGGTTCGCTCTGGACGAAGGGATTCCGGATCCGTACACCGTCGATCACCTGGCCGTCGTTGAGGTCTTCCGTCCAGAGCACCTGACAGCCGAGTTCGGTCGCACCTGCTACCATCCGCAGCGTACCAGTGGCGATCGCTCCCGTTCGCTATCTCGTCTTCGCCGGGCTGCTGGCGGTCAGCGCCGGCGTGCTCCTCGCGATGGGCACCGACGCACGCCTGGCGTGTCTCTTCGCGTTCGACATCGCGGCGGTCGTGTTCCTCGCGACCGCCATCCCCCTGCTGCGTGCCGATCCGGCCACGATGCGCCGCGCCGCGGCGGCCAACGACGCCAACCGCGCAGCCATCCTGGCGATTGCCGTGGTGCTCTCGCTCGTCGTGCTCGTCGCGCTCGCCACGCTCGTCTCCGGCGCGAGCGCCCTCCGCGCACGCGATATCGGCCTCATCGTCGCGACGCTCGCCGCCGCGTGGCTCTTCGCCAACACGGTGTTCACGCTGCACTACGCGCACCTGTACTACCTGGCCGCCTCAGGTGGGCATGACCGCGGCGGGCTCGAAGTGCCTGGCACCAGGGAACCGGGCTATTGGGAGTTCCTGTATTTCAGCTTCACGCTCGGCATGACGTTCCAGACCTCCGACGTCACCATCACCAACCCGCACATGCGCCGTGTCGTCCTGCTGCAATGCATGGTCGCCTTCGTGTTCAACATGGGTGTCCTGGCGTTCGCCATCAACGCGCTCGGCGGCCTGAGCTAGCGTCCCGATGCCGTCTGGTGATCGGTGGGGCACCCACTCTCGCGAGTTTGGCGTAGCATGCCGGGATATGGCACACGGGACTCCTGCTCGCACGTTCCTCTCACGCGCCGCCGTCGCCGGCGCGCTGACGCTCATGGCTGGTGGATTCGCGGCGACGTCCGCGCAGACGCCTCCTCCCTATGCACCGTTGATCGGACGATGGGATCTGACCGTCGAGGCGGGACCGCGCAAGGCACCATCGTGGCTGGAAGTCGAGCTCTCCGGCACGCGGACGCTTGTCGGTCAGTTCGTCGGTACGGGCGGCAGCACGCGACCGGTCTCGAAGGTGGACTTCGCGGACGGCGCCTTCGGTTTCACGATACCGCCGCAATGGGGCACGAGCGACACCACGCTCGAAGGCCGGCTCGACGGCGATCGCATCGTCGGCACCATCACGGAAGGCGATCGCAAGCAGGCGTTCACGGGCGTGCGCGCGCCGTCGCTGAAGCGGCCTGCTCCAGCCGCGTGGGGTGCCCCGATCACCTTGTTCGACGGCAAGTCTCTCGAGGGCTGGCAGGCGCTCGGACGCGGCGACAGTCAGTGGTCCGCAGCCGACGGCGTGTTGAAGAACGCGGCGCGCGGCGCCAATCTCCGCACCACGCAGACGTTCGAGGACTTCAAGCTGCACCTCGAGTTCCGCGTGCCGAAGGGCGAGAACAGCGGGGTGTACCTGCGCGGACGCTACGAACTGCAGATCGACGACCCGACGGGCCTGCACTCGCCGTCGCATCACACGGGCGGCGTCTACGGCTTCCTTGCGCCGAGCGAAGATGCCGGGAAGGGACCCGACGTGTGGCAGACGATGGACGTGACGCTGGTCGGGCGAACGCTGACCTACGTGCTGAACGGAAAGACGGTGATCTGCGAGCGTGAGATCCCGGGGATCACCGGAGGCGCCCTCGACAGTGACGAAGGCGCCCCCGGCCCGATTTACTTCCAGGGCGATCACGGCCCCGTGGAATTCCGCAACATCGTGATCACGCCGGCGAAGCGCTGACCACACGACGGAGTGGGTAGCGCCGGCTCTCTTCGAGGTAGGGCCGGCTCTCTTCGAGGTAGGGCCGGCTCTCTTCGAGGTAGGGCCGGCTCTCCGAGCCCGGCCCCTACGGCCCCCTACTTCGCCAGGTCCGTCACCGTGGACGCCAGCAGCGTCACCTTCGCCCGATCGCTCGACGAGGCGGCGGCTGTCTCGAGCTGCGATGCCAGTTCGGTCAACGCGGCCTTGCGCGCGTCGCCCTTCCGCCGCTCGGCGTTGGCCAGCGCGCTGCGCGTCGATGCGATCTGATCGGCCGGAAGACCGTTGGATCGCACGAGCTGATCGAGATAGGCGCGTGCGAGTACGAAGGTCGGCGGCCAGACCAGCTTCTGCTGGTTCTGCGGGTTCGCCTCCCTGAAGCGCACGGTCTTTGCGGCCGCCAGTTCGTTCTCGGTGATGTGCGCGGTGGGCACGAGCTCGTAGATGTCCAGACCGCGCGCAATCTCCGAGCTGACGATGAGGCCGTTGTACCAGTAGGCAGACCACGACCCCGCCATCAGCATCCGCTTGCCGTCGAGCGGCCCGCGATCGAAGTACGCGATCTCCGTCGCGTGATTGACGTCGGTCCAGTCGAATATCGACAGACCGCCCTGATACCACGCCTGCACCATGACTTCACGGCCCGGGATCGGAATGAGCGATCCGTTGTGCGCGACGCAGTTCTCGAGCGCCGACTGCGGCGCGGGCAGCTTGTAGTAGGACTTGAACTTCAGCTTCTGGTCTTCGATCGTGAAGATCGCGTTGGCGCCCCACTCCGGCTTGTCGGTGGGACGACACCGCGGCTGCGCACCACCACCCCACTCATCGGTGAAGAGCACCTTGCTGCCGTCGTTGCTGAAGGTGGCCGAGTGCCAGAACGACATGTTCGCGTCGGCGAACGCATCGAGGCGCACCGGACGCTCCGGATCGCGGATGTCGAGCAACAGACCGAGCCCCGCGCACGCACCGCCCGCAAGGCCAATCTCCGGATACACGGTGATGTCGTGGCACTGGTTCGGCCCCGTCCGGGCCTGGTTCCCGCCAGGACCGCCCGGGCCGCCGGGACCACCTGGCCGGCGCGCGGGCAGCGTCTCGCCGCGTGCCTTGGCCGCGGCGATCGCCGCTTCACGATCCTTGCGATCCGACTCGGCACGCGCCTCGTTGGTGGGCGGTGCCTGGAGATCCTGGAAGATGCGCGCCGTGCTCACGATAGCGGCGTCGGCAGGCGCCTTCAGCGGCACCTTGATCACTTCGAGACGGAAGCGCGCGCTGTTCGGGTCATCGATGCCACCGTCGTTGCACCCGGGCACTTCTTCAGGCGAGCGGACCGCCGCCGTTCCAGACACGTAGATGTAGACCACCGAGTCGTCGCCGATCCTCGGCACGACCGTGTGCGTGTGCGATCCACGGCACGTCTGCACCGTTGTCACGAGCGACGGCCGGCGCGGGTTCGAGATGTCGAAGATACGGATGCCGCGCACGCGCAGCTTGCTCACCGGCTCCGGCACGCCCTGGAAGCCGCAGTCCTCGCGACTGTTGGTGGCTTCCGACGACATGAAGAGCAGGTTGCGATACACCGACACGTCGTTCTGCGACGCCGGACACACGTACGACTGCACCAGTTCGGGCTTCTTCGGGTTCTTGATATCGAAGATGGCGAACCCGTTGTAGTGGCCCTGGATGACGAGGGTGCCGGAGAAGGCGAGGTCGGAGTGCGTGGCGCCGAGCGCCGCGCCCTTCGGCGGCGTGGTCGAGATGAGGCGCATGTTCCAGCCGGCCTGCGCCGCGTCCCATCGACCGGGCGCGAGATCCGGACGCGGATCCGGCGTGGGCGCGTCAGTCGCGATCACGGGCGCGACGGGCTTCGGCATCTTCCCCGGCGGGGGTGGAGGCGGAGGCGGCGTCGGGCGCTGCACCGGCTGGGGCGTAGCGCCCGTCTGTTCATGCTGGGCCTGCTCGTCCTGCGCACTGGCAGGCGTTGCAACACCGATACTCACCGCCACGGCGAGGGCGGCGAGCAGCCCTCTCGAGACGAACCACCCACTCGCGTTGATCACTGACGTTCCTCCAGCATGCCGCGCATGCGATCGATCTCGGTCATCTGATCGGCGTAGACGTCCGAGGCGAGCCGGAACACCTGCTCGTCCTGCGCCGCACCGTATGAACTGAACAGCGTGTCCACCATGTCGATCGCACCGTGATGGTGGCGAATCATACCTTCGAGGAAGAGGCGATCGAATTCGAGCCCGCGGGCACGTTCGAGGGCGGCCATCTGCTCGTCGGTCATCATCCCGGGCATCAGCATGTCGTGCTCGACCCCGTTCATCGTCATGCGATGACGCGTCGAGGTCGCGTCGGGCACCGGAAGGCCGCGGTCCGCGAGCCATTGCTGCATCATCGCGATCTCGTCTCGCTGCGCGACGATCATGCGCTCGCAGAGCACGGCCACGTCGGCACTGGCGCCCCGCTCCGGCGCCCAGCCGGCCATGATCACCGCCTGGGCATGGTGGGGAATCATCCCCGCCATGAAGTCGACATCGGCCTGGACGTGCGGATACTGGCCGAGACCCGCGGGCACGACCTGCGCCTGCCGCGGCGGCAGACTCGCGCAGGCGGTGGCGACACACGCGACCGCCACGAGGGCAAGACGCGGAAATGAAGCGGACAGGGTACGAAACATGATGGAATTCTGCACCGTGGCGCTCCTTTCTACGACCATCGTTCACGGATCGCTTCCTGCCCCCGTGTCCTGGCGGATCGACGCGGACGGGCAATTGCTGGGTTTCGTGGCCATCGACTCCACCGTCGAGGGACGCGCGCGAGGCGGGCTGCGCCTCGTGGCCGACCTGAGCGAGCCCGAGATGCGCGACGCCGCGCGGGCGATGACGCTGAAGTATGGTCTGCTCGGTCTGCCCCAGGGCGGTGCGAAAGCCGGACTGGTGGGCGATCCCGACGCACCACCCGACGAACGGCGCCAACGACTGGAGGCGTTCGCACGCGCCATCGAGCCTCTGCTCCGCGAACGCCGCTACATCCCCGACGCCGACCTGGGCACCGACGCCGCGGCCATCAGGACGATGATGCAGGCGATCGGCATCCCCATGCGGGCGCGCGACTGGCGCGCCGGTCGATCCGGCGATCACACGGCACGATCCTGCCTCGCGGCCGCCAACGTCCTCGTGGCGCGACAGGGACTCGCATGGCCATCCTGTCGCGTCGCCATCGAAGGCTTCGGCAAGGTGGGTGGGGCAGCGGCACGCATGGTCGTCGCACGCGGCGGACGCGTGGTGGCGATCTCCACGTCGCACGGGGCGCTCGTCGACGCCGACGGCCTCGATGTCGAAGACCTGATCGCGCGCGCGACGTCTGCCGGCAGTCGCTTCGTGCTCGACGCCCCGGGCGTCATGTCGCGAGACGCGTTGTTCGATGCGCCGGCCGACGTCCTCCTGCCGTGCGCACGTCGGCACGGCATCGATGTCGCGACGCTCGACCGCGTGTCGGCGCGCGTCATCTGCCCCGGCGCCAACAACCCGTTCACAGACGAGGCGGAGGCCGCGCTCGCCGATCGCGGCATCCTGTCGGTACCCGATTTCGTGAGCAACTGCGGCGGCGTGCTCGGCGGCACGCTGGAGTTCGCCGGTGTGCCCGCGAACCGGATCGGCCCCATCATCGACACGCCGGTTCGACGCTGGGTAGAACGTTTTCTCGACGAAGCAGACCGTCAGGGCACCACGGTACGTGCGGTGGCGGAGGCCGAGTCACTCGCCCGGCACGCGCGCATCGCCGAGGCAGCCGCGCATCCGACGCTCATGGGACGCGTGCGGGGGCTCGGACTCGAAGCGTATCGTCGTGAGTGGATTCCCGAATCGTTGATGGGCGCCGTTGCCCCATGGCTCATCGCGCGAGCCTGGAGGTGACCGGCGTCAGTGCGCGCCTGTCGTCCACAACCGCCTGAAGCGCCGCCACTCCACATCCTTCGTCGTCCAGTCGCAGTAGACGGCCAGGCCGTCGACGAGACGAAC
>CAYRAE010000108.1:0-3244 GCA_964422175.1 uncultured Luteitalea sp.
CATCGGCCGCGTTGGGACGGAACTGCGTGCCGCGGCGATCGTCGACCACGAAGCGGTTGAACTCGCGCGTCCGCACGTCGAAGAAGATCTCCGACGCATCGGGCGAGGCGATCGCGCAGCGTGCGGCATCGTGGTCCGAACAGAACACAGGCGCGCCGCTGATGCGATCGACGATGGAGACGCGGTATGGCGCGTGGGTGGTCTCGTTGAAGTGGCGTGCGAGGATGTCCGGCAGAAACGTCTCGCGGATGAACGCCGTGTCGAGCAACGCGATCGTGTAGTCCCACGGACGTTGGTCGCGCGAGAACACGATCGCCCCGCCCGCGTTCACGATGGGCACGGGCGGACGCGCGATGACGAGCGCGGTCCCGCCGGCGGCGATGGGCTGGACCAGCGGGCCCGCAAGGCGTTCGGGCCCATCGGCGGGCAGCGCCTTCAGCGTGTCGAGAATGGTCGCGAGCGTGGGCGGCACGTCGGACCCCACAGGCACGAGCGCTTCACGCTCGCGATCGTAGACCTGCAGGTCGACCGACGCGGGTCGACCCGCATCGCCGTGGTGCGACAGCGAGACGACGTAGATCCGGTGAACGAGGTTGGGGTGCGGTGCCGACGCGAACCAGCGCTGGAAGTGCCCCACGGAATCGAGCGGCGACGTCACGCCCGGCGACACGCCGCGGTCGGCCTGGAGCCACACGTACGCGCGCGTCAGTTCGCGATCGAATTCCTGCGTGAACTGGGTGACCTGCGCACGCAGGTTCGTCTGCATGCGCTCGCGCTCGTCGGCGCTGATCTGGCCGAGCCACCGCCACTGCAGCCACGCAAGCGAGAGCAGCAGCGCGGCCAGCACGCCAGCCAGCACCATGGGCGCCCACGCACGTACTCCTCGAGGCATGGTCAGAATCTAGCATCCGACGCACGCGTCTCGACGCAACAGCGCGCAGATTTTACGTTGTTAACGAGCGCGGGCCGGAGGAGGCCGACGGCCGATGGCCGATGGCCCAGGGCCGATAGCCGCCGATGGCCCAAGGCCGATGGCCGATGGCCGCCGAAGGCCGATGGCCGACGGCCGACGGCCGACGGCCGACGGCCGAACCCGGAGTGGGGAGCGACGCATGGCGTCGCCCCTCCACTCCGTCGATGCTCTGCTACGACAACATGCGCAGGACGACGCGGCGGTTCTCGGCGCGGCCGGTGCGGGTCTTGTTGTTGCCCACCGGCTTGTCCTCGCCGTACGAGATCACGTTGATCTTGTGCAGCGGCACCTGGTGCGTCTCGTACAGGTAGCGCTTCACGGCCTCGGCGCGCTTCAGACCGAGCGCCTCGTTGGCCCTGGTCGATCCGACGCTGTCGGTGTGTCCCTCGATCTCGAAGAACACCGCCTTGGGATCGGCCTGCAGGTCCGTGATCACCTTGTCGAGCGCGGCCTTGGCATCGTCGGGCAGCTGCGCGCCACCGAACTTGAAGCCACCCTTGGCTTCGCTCAGCACGACCTCGTACACGAGACGACGGCCGGCCTTGTCGAGCGCGTCGGCCTTGGCTCCCGCCGCATCGGCGGACGCACGCGCGGCACCAGCCGCTTCACCCGCCGCACCGGCTCTGGCATCGGCCGCGCGCGCCGCGTCTCCGGCCGCGCCGGCCTTCTGATCGACCTCGTTGATGCGCTGCTGGTTGCGCTCGACGTCGCCCGACAGCGTGGTGACCTTGCCGTCGACTTCGCCGACCTGGGTGTTGACGTACTTCTTGGTGGCGCACGCCGAGCCGGTGATGGCAAAGGCGCCGACGGTCAGGGCGATAAGGGCACGCTGGAACATGGTGAACTCCTCCCGAATGAACAGTGACAATCAGTTGCCGTTCGACGACGGCTGGGCGAAATACCCGGAGCGCGCCCGAACGAGAAGCTCGGGATTACGAGTACGCACCGCCACCCGGTGCCATCCCGCGCGCGTGGACGATTCAAAAGCCAGCAGATACTGGTGCCGCAGCTCGACGACGAGGCGGCGCGCCGCGAGACTCGTCTCGGCGGGCGTGGACGTGATGAGCATGTCTCCGCCGGTCCAGGCCGACAGGTTCCCGAGCGGCGTCGTGATCGGCTCGCCGGCATTCCTGATGGCGATGCCCCGCAGCGGATGGTTGGTCGGCGTCGTGACGACCACCACGTACACCGGCACGTCGATCGAACTCGCAATCCCCGACACGTCCGCGATCGACAGGTTGCTCGCGGTGTCGATGCCGTCTGTGACGACGATCACGGCGCGGCGCGGGGAGGGCCGCGTCTCCAGCCGCTCCGCCGTCCGCGCAATCGCGTCGTACAGCGCCGTCGTCCCGTAAGCGGAGAGTTTCGGGAGTGCGTCGGCGATGGCCGTGCTGCTCGTGGTGAAGGGCTGCACTTCGTGGAGCGTCTTGTCGAAGGCAAAGAGCGCGACCTCGTCCTTGCCCGGGTCGAACCACGCCAGCAGATGGCGGATGACCTCCCTGGCGGAGTCGAGGTTGTTGGACAGGTTCATGCTGCCGCTCTGATCGATCAGGACGCCGAACGAGACGGGGCCCTGATCGGAGACCCCGAAGTCGACGATCGGCCGGGCCGCGCCGTTCTCGAGAATCTCGAAGTCGTCGCGCGTGAGGTTGCGCACGGGACGGCCTTTGCGATCCTTCACGACGGCGTTGACCGAGACCAGGCTCACGCCGCTGCGGAACGTCGGCACCGGATCCTGCCCGCGCCCGTGCACCGGCGCTCCCGCCGACAGTACGGCGAACGCCCCCACGAGACCGGCCACCATCCAGGAACTCCGCATCACGCCCTTTCTTTCATCAAGATGCTTGCCAGCCCAGTTGTCCTGTTCAAGACACTCATTTTCAGGGATTTCCGCCCGATCCTGACTCTACGGATGAGCGAACCCATGTAAAAACAACGTCAACCGTGTAAGAGTTACGCGAATCGAGGCGGTCTGGCCGGGCTCGCCAACCTCTTCCTTTGTCGTCGCGCGGAACCCGAAGCTGTAGGGTGGGGCTACAATCCGGCATGGCTCACACGAGCACGCCCCTGCCTGTCGCTGACCGCGTCAACGGCTTCAGCTACGCGATCCGCAACATCGTGGTCGAGGCGAAGAAGGTGGAGGCGACAGGGCACAAGGTGGCGTACCTGAACATCGGCGACCCGATTCCCTTCGGGTTCGAGACGCCGCCGCACCTGGTCGAGGCCGTCGCCAGGGCCATGCGCGACCAGCACAACGGCTACACCCCCTCG
>CAYRAE010000108.1:3254-7142 GCA_964422175.1 uncultured Luteitalea sp.
CGCGGCTCGCGGTGGCCGACGACTTCACGAACCGCGGCCTCGACGTCGACCCCGATCGCGTACTCATCACCTCGGGTACGTCGGAAGGTATCGAGCTCACGCTCACCGCGCTCCTCAACCCGGGCGACGAGGTGCTCGTCCCCACGCCGACATATCCCCTGTACACGGCCGTGATCGCCAAGCTCGGCGCCGTGGAGCGGTACTATCGCACCGACCCGTCGCGCAGCTGGCTGCCCGACCTCGATCACCTCGCCACGCTCGTCACGCCGCGTACGCGCGCGCTCGTCGTCATCGACCCCAACAACCCGACGGGCGCCGTCTATCCCTACGACGTGCGGAGGGCGCTGGTGGAGTTCTCGGAACGCCACGGCCTGTTGTTCATCGCCGACGAGGTCTACGGCGATCTGGCCTACGACGGACCCGTGCCGCCAATTGGCCTCATCGATCCGGACGCCGCCGTCATCTCCTACTCCTCGCTGTCGAAGGCCTACCTGGCACCAGGCTGGCGAGCGGGATGGATGGCCGTGGGACGCACGCCTCGCCTCGATCCCCTGCTCGCCGGCCTGCGCAAGCTCGCCGACGGCCGGCTGTGCAGCCCGGGTCCCATGCAGTACGGTGTAACGGCGGCCCTGCGCGGTGACAGGACGTTCCAGGTCGCGCTGCGCGACGGTCTCCGCGAGCGTGCCGACATCACCACCGAACGCCTCAACGCGATTGCCGGCATGACGTGCGTACGTCCGCAGGGGGCGTTCTACGCGATGCCGCAGGTGGCTCTGCCGCCGGGCAGGACCGATCAGGACTACGTGCTCGGCCTGCTGCGCGCCACGGGCGTACTCACGGTGTTCGGCTCCGGTTTCGGCACCGATCCCGCGATGGGCGCGTTCCGCGTGGTGTTCCTCGCGCAACCGGCCGAACTCCACCGCATCTACGACCTGGTGGCCGAGTACACGGGCGAGTTCCTGGCCGGCCGTACCGCGTGACGCGCGCGGGGGGCGCGGGCGTCACCCGCGCCGCGACAGGCCCCGGCCCACTCACCGCGACGCTCTTCTTCGTCATCGTCACGATCGCGTGGACGTGGCCCCTCGCGACGGGACTGACGCACGACGTCCCGTGGGACTTCGGCGATCCGCTCCTCAACGCGTGGATCCTCGCGTGGCACTTCCACCAGGCGGGACGGCTGCTGCACGGCGACATGGCGGCGCTGTCGGACTGGTGGCACGCCAACATCTTCCATCCGTCGCCCTACGCGATCGGCCAGTCGGAACTGCTCGTGGCGCAGGCCGTCCAGGGCGCGCCCGTGTACGCACTGACGGGTAACATCCTGCTGACGTACAACCTGCTGTTCCTCTCGACGTTCGTCCTGTCGGCGCTCGGGGCGTACCTGCTCGTGCGCAGCCTCACGCGCAATGGCCGGGCGGCGATCGTCGCGGGACTGCTCTACGGATTCGCGCTGTATCGGGTGAACCAGGGCCCGCATCTGCAGGTGCTCTCGTCGCAGTGGTTCCCGTTCGTGCTGTGGGGATTGCACGAATGGTGGCAGCAGGGCCGCTGGCGCCACGCCGTGCTCGCCGGCCTCGCGCTGGCGGCGCAGAACCTCTCCAACGGCTACTTCCTCGTGTACGCCGCGCTCTGGCTCCCGCCGTACGTCGTGGCGCAGGTGTGGCTGCGCGGTCGCCTGCGCGACGTGCGCGCGTGGCTCGGGCCGGCGATCGCCGCCGCGATCGGCGTCGGACTCACGCTTCCGTTCCTCTATCCCTACGTGCAGTTGCGCCGCCTCGGACAGCCGTCGCGCCCGCTCGCCGCCGTGGTGCAGTACAGCGCAGACACGTACGCCTGGCTCACCGCCAACGACCAGCTCCGCCTGTGGGGCACACACCTCCAGACGATGGTGCGGCCGGAGGGGGATCTGTTTCCGGGTGTGGTGCCGGTGCTGCTGGTGGCGATCGCCGTCGTGCTCGCGATCCGCGACAGGCGCGTTGCAGGGGCGATGCATGCGTCGCCCCCACGTGTGCGGCGCATCGTGGCCGTCGCCGCCGCGCTGCTTGCCTCGGGATACCTCGTCGCGATCGTGCTGGCGCTCTTTGCCGGCCAGCCGCGCGTCCACGCCGGGCCGATCACGATCAGCATCAGCGACGGCACGCGGCTCCTCGTCGGGTTCGCGCTCTCGCTGGGCGTACTCCTCGCGGCATCCCCTCGCGCCCGCGCCGTCGCGCGCGACGACCCGCAGCAGCCGCTCGTTCTGCTGATCGCGCTGGCCGCGTCGACGGTGTGGCTGTCGTTCGGCCCGATCGTGCACATCGGCGGGCGCGTGGCGCGCAACTGGCCGTCGCTCTACGCATTCGTGTACGCGTTCGTGCCTGGCGCCGACGGCCTGCGCGTGCCGCCGCGCATCGCGATGGTCACCGCACTCGCGCTCGCCGCGATCGGCGGACTTGCCGCACACGCCCTGATGCGTCGCCGGCACGGCACGATCGCGACAGGCGTGCTGGCCGTGGCGTTCATGGCGGAGAGCTGGCCGGCCCCGATCCCGATCAACATGCGCATCGACGCCGCGCCACTGCAGCCGATTTCCGCGATGCCGCCACCGCGGCCCGCCGAACATCCGCTCGCCCGAGCGATCGCCGCGCTTCCGGCCGATGCCGTGCTGATCGATCTGCCGTTCGGATCGCTGCCGTACGAGGTGTGGTGGCAGTACCTCTCGATCGGCCACTGGCGCGCGCGCGTGAACGGCTACAGCGGCGACGTCCCGCCCGACTTCCTCGCCTTCGACCTGCGCCTCCGCGAGTTCCCCGAGCGCCTGGCCGCCGGCACCGCCGATGAGACCGAAGCCACCGCGGTCATCGATGCGCTGCACGCAAGAGGCGTGACCCACGTCGTCATCCACGCCGACGCCTGGCCCACAGCAGCCCCGGCCGACGCCCTCCGCACATGGCTCAGCGCCTTCGGAGCAACACGTGTTGTCAGCAGCGCGGAATTGTGGGAAGTGCCTGTGAAAAGTCGGAAGTCCAAAGGGTAACGGACAAGGACAGTCACAAAGGCGGAAGCGCGAAGAGTCAAGGGCAACACGCAAAGCGAAGAGGCTGTCACCGCTTCGCGCAGGCCTTTCTCGTTCTCCGTTCTCCTTGGCACTTCCGCCTTTTTCGCTGCCCTTGTCCGTTATCCTTTTTATCCCTTTTTACTTTGACTGAGATCCAGTATGTGGTGCAGAACCGAATCTGTATTCGTAAGTGGCAGGTTGCTGATGTAGAAGTGCTTCACGCCGGCGGCGCGGAGGGTGCGGATGGTACGGGCGCAGATGGTCTCGGGAGTGGCGCCGCTGGCGAATTCCTCGACGAGGGCGTCGACGGGCACGGGCATGAACCCGGCGAGCATGTCGAGCGTGCGGCGGCGGGCGCTGCGGTAGTAGAAGACGCCGAACACGCCCGGGAGCGTCACGCCGCGGCGCGCGGCCTCGTTCAGGAATCGCTCGACGTCGGCCACCTGATGGTGCGTGGCCACCTGCGTCAGGTAGTACTCACCGGTGAACTCCGGCGCCGAGAGGAAGTCCACCTGGCGCTCGGGATGGCGATGCGGATTCGCCCAGCCGCCGAGCAGCAGCGACGGCTGCCGCTGACGGATGGCGGCGCGCAGCTGCCACGCGTGCTCGACGTTGCGCGGAATCCCCACGTCTTTGTCGCCGCCGAGGACGACCAGCGACGGGAACCCGTGCAGGTGCGCGCGATCGGCGTACGTCAGGCAGTACTGCAGCGTGTGCTTCGACGTGAGGAACGGCACCACGTGTCCGCGCGGCACATCGTCTCCGAGATTGAGGACGAGGTGGCGCAGGTTGTCCTCTTCCTGCGCGCCGACGGCGCTGTCGGTGAGACACACGTGATGGCCGTGCCGCAC
>CAYRAE010000108.1:7242-9945 GCA_964422175.1 uncultured Luteitalea sp.
CCCGCCATGGGGCCGTCGCCCGACAGCCTGACCGTCTGCTGCGACTCGAGCGGGACGCCCTTCTCGGCCATCGCGCGATAGAGCTCCATCATGCCCTTCGCGTTGCCGGGCTGCGCCTTGGCCGCGCGCGGATCGCCGAAGAAGAAGCCCTTCTCGGCCGCTGCCGCGTAGAACGCCGCGTAGTCCTGCGCACCTGGTGCGGCAGTGGACAGGAACGACGGCCCCGTGATCGTCACCGTCATCGTCATGCCCTGGACGCCGCCCATCGACGAGGTCACCGCCACCCGCATGTCGTAGCCGGCGGCCTTGTAGCCCGCGATTTCCTTCGACTGCGCATTCGGCGTGATGGAGACCTCGACGCCGTCGGCCGCGATGCCGGCGGCACTCATCGTCTTCGAGAGCTGGACGACGTTCCAGATCTCGGCTTCCTTGTTCTTGTGGTTGATGCTGATCAGCTCACCGGAGTCCACGTTCATGATCGTGGAGAGCTGCGCGCCGCCCATCACCTGGTCGGTTCGCATCCTGTTGCCCTTGACGTACGTGATGGTTTCACCCGACACGGTTCGGCCCATCATCTTGCCGGACATCTGCGTGACCATCTTGACGTCTGCCGACGCACTGCCGGCCATGGCCAGCAGACCCAACACCATTCCCACCATACGAACACGCATTGCTTCCACCCCTCCACGCGAGAACACCGCTCACCGCGAACCCGACGCCCCGAACACGCGTCGGGCGGGCCGTGTGACGCTGGCTCTCGAAGTATAGAATACGGGGGCTTTCGCCCTCCGACCGCCTCACATGAGCGACATCACCTTCCTCGGGGCCGCCCGCACCGTCACCGGCTCCAGACACCTCCTGCGCACGACGAATGGCCGTCGCGTGCTCGTCGACTGCGGCATGTTCCAGGGCCTGAAGGCCCTTCGCGAACGCAACTGGCACGAACTCGGGGTGTCGGCCACGGATATCGACGCCGTCATCCTCACGCACGCCCATCTCGATCACTGCGGCTGGCTGCCGAAGCTGGTCGCCAACGGCTACACCGGTCGCATCTTCTGCACGCCGGGCACGAGCGAGCTGTGTTCGCTGGTCCTGCCCGACGCCGGACGCATCCAGGAAGAGGACGCGCGCCAGGCCAACAAGCACGGCTACTCGAAGCACCATCCCGCGCTGCCGCTCTTCACCGAAGACGAGGCCCGCAAGGCCCTCATGCAGCTCCAGCCCGTGTCGTACGGCGTACCGGTCCCCGTCGCGCCGGGCGTCACGCTGGAGTTCATCGGTGCGGGCCACCTCCTCGGATCCGCATTCGCGCGCGTCACGCTCGCCGACGCCCCGAAGACGATCCTCTTCGGCGGCGACCTCGGACGCTACGACCGTCCCGTGCTGCTCGATCCGTCGCCCGTCGCCGAGGCCGACGTCCTGCTGCTCGAATCCACCTACGGCAACAGGACGCACGGTGCAGACGATGGGGGCGCCGACCTGGCGCGCGTGGTGAACGACACGATCGAGCGCGGCGGCCGCGTCGTCATTCCCTCGTTCGCAATCGGCCGCGTCGAGGAAGTCCTGTACTGGCTCGAACGGCTCGAGAAGGAACGCCGCATCCCGTCGGTGCCCGTGTACGTGGACAGCCCGATGGCCGCGCAGGCGCTCGAGTTCTACGAGAACCGGCCGCAGGAGCTCGACCCCGACATGGTCGACACGCCGCACAGGCCGATGTTCGACGTGCGCCGCCTGCACGTGATCAGGGACGCCGAGGAATCCAAGGCCCTCACGCGATCGGATGCGCCGAGCATCATCATCTCGGCGAGCGGCATGGCGACGGGCGGGCGCGTGCTCCACCACCTGAAGCAGATGCTGCCCGACGCGCGCAACAGCGTGCTGTTCGTGGGGTACCAGGCCGCCGGCACGCGCGGCAGGAGTCTGGTCGACGGCGCCACGACGGTGCGGATCCACGGCGAGGAGGTGCCGGTCGCCGCGCGCATCGTGAAGAACGATCAGATGTCGGCGCACGCCGATCAGCAGGAGATCCTGCGATGGCTGCGCGGCTTCACGCGTCCGCCCGCGCAGACCTTCCTCGTGCACGGCGAGCTCGACGCGATGGAGGTGCTCGCCACGGAAATCCGGCGCCAGCTCGGGTGGTCCGTGTACGTGCCGCAGCATCGCGAGCGTGTCGCGCTCGGCGCGAAGGGACGATCATGAGCGACAGGACGTACCTGCTCGAGCGCGTCGGCCCGGCCGCCGTCGTGCAGCTGTACATCGACGCGTTCGACGAACTCCCGCTGCGCGACAAGCAGCTCGCGTGGCACCTGTACGAGGCCGCGCTCGCCGGACGCGACATCTACTACGACCAGCGCTACGAGCACGCGCTCGCGATGCGCGACACGATCGAGGCGGTGTATCGGCAGCGCGACGCGCTTCCCGCCCACGTCGCCGACGCCATCGCACGCTACACGAAGCTGTTCTGGATCAACTCGGGTCCGTACGACCACATCACGTCGCGCAAGTTCGTCCTGGAGATCACGCCCGACGAATGGCGCCACGCCCTGGAGTTGGCGGGGTCGGCTCTCCGAGTCCGACCGCTCGACGAACGCGATTTCCTCGACGAGACGTACAGGCCGATGGTCACGAGCAAGACCCCGGCCGCTGGCGAAGACATCCTCGACGCCAGCGCGAACAACCTCTACGCCAACGTCGCGTCAGCGG
>CAYRAE010000109.1:0-9916 GCA_964422175.1 uncultured Luteitalea sp.
CGGATCCACACGGTGAAGAGCGCGGGCAGCACGCCCACGATGAAGACGGCACGCCATCCCCACACGGGCAGGATCACGCTCGTGACGATGGCCGCCAGCGCGTACCCGATCGCCCAGGCGCTCTGCATCAGGCCGAGTGCCTTGCCGCGATGTTCGTCGGGCCAGCTCTCGGCGACGAGCGCGGCGCCGCTCGCCCACTCGCCACCCATCCCGAGTCCGAGACCGACGCGAAACGCGGCCAGTTGCGCCGCCGTCTGCGCGAACCCGCACAACGCCGTGAACACCGAGTAGAGGACGATGCTGCCCATCAGCGCGCGCGTGCGCCCGTACCGGTCCGCGATGATGCCGAACGCCACGCCGCCGACGGCGCCCGCGACGAGCGTGATCGACCCGATGAGCCCCGCCATCGCCTTGGTGAGGCCGAGGTCGGCCATCACGGCCGTGAGCACGAGCGCGTAGAGCATCACGTCGAACGCATCGAGCATCCAGCCCAGCGCGGCCGCCCACAATGCGCGCTTGGCGTCCGCAGGCGCCTGCCGCCACCAGTCCCACCAGCCTGCCGTCACCATGGGGCGGCATTCTGTCACCGCTGCGTCCCTTGCATGCGACACGGCGGCACGAATCGTCCTCGCCTTCGATGCCGGACGTCACGTGATGGCGTGCTCATCGCGCGACGCGGGGTGACGTCATGTTGGCACGATGTTTGATCCAGTGGAGGGTACGGAGGACGCACGGAGCGTCAGGGCCGCCAGCGCCCGACGACGTGCGCGGAAACATCATGACTCGCATGCATCGCATGTTCATCGCCGGCCTGCTCGCGCTCTCATTGGCCGGCACCGCTCAGGCCGAGAGCATCGTCCGCAGCAACGACTTCCAGGTGTTCCAGGGGGTGTCGCGGCAGGTGCAGCAGTACGTCAACTTCACCGTCTTCGACAGCGTGAGCGCGTCGGTGGACAACGGTGTGGTCACGCTCACCGGCAAGGTGACGATGCCGTACAAGGTCGAGGACCTGTCGCGCCGTGTCGCGCGCGTCGACGGCGTGCGCCACGTGGACAACAGGATCCAGGTGCTGCCTGTCTCGCGCTTCGACGACGAGCTGCGCCTGCGGATCGCTCGCGCCATCTACGGCAACCCGTCGTTCTGGCACTACGCGTCGATGGTCAATCCCCCGATCCACATCGTCGTGGAGCAGGGACGCGTGAAGCTCGAAGGCACGGTCAACAGCCACGTGGAGCGGATGCTCGCGCAGTCACTCGCGATCGGCTTCGGCGAGTTCTCGGTGGAGAACCACCTGAAGACGGATGCGGAACGGCTCGCGGAGCTCGAACAGATCGACTGATGGGGCGGTAGAGCAGACAGCACTCGACTGCCGGTTGGCGCCTCGACTTCCTACCCGGTCGAGGCGCCCTTTTTGTCCGTGCCCGTCTCGCGTGAATCCGCGATGACGACGCTGAACGTACTGCCCTTGCCTGGCGTGCTCGCGACGTGGGCGTCGCCGCCGTGGGCCTGTGCGATCGCCCTGACGATCGACAGGCCGAGTCCAGCCCCGCCGCGGCTGCGGGATCCATCGTGCTTGTAGAAGCGATCGAACACGCGCGCGCACTCGTCGGCCGAGAGCCCGACGCCGGTGTCGGCGACGTCGAAGCGTGTGCCGCCGTCCTGTTGCGCGTGCGCCGAGACGCGAACCTCTCCGCCTGACGGCGTGAAGCGTAAGGCGTTGGCGACGAGGTTCGAGAGCGCCTGTTCGAGACGGCCGGCGTCAGCCGTCACCGTGTGCGACGTGCCGTCGAACGCGAGTCCGATGCCGGCGCGGGCAGCATCGGGACCGTGGCGGTCGCGGAGGCGCGCCCACAGCGCCTCGATGGGCACGACGTCCTGACGCAAGCTCTGACCGCCGGCGTCGACCTTCGCGAGATCGAGCAGCTCGCCAATCAATCGCTCCAGTCGCACCGCTTCATCGTCCACGATGGCGAGGAAGCGCGCCCTGTCGGCTTCGGTGATCGGCACGTCGGGCATGCGCAGCGTCTCGACGTAGCCACGGATGGCCGTCAGCGGTGTGTGCAGTTCGTGCGAGACGTCGGCCAGCAGCTGACGGCGCACCTCCTGTTCGTGGGTCGCGCGACGGATCTGCGCGGCAAGCGCGTCGGCCGTCTGGTTGAACGCCGCAGAAACGCGGCTGATCTCGTCGGCACCATCCTCCGGCGCGCGCGCCGTGAGGTCGCCGTCGCCGAGTCTGCCGGCTGCCGCCTCGAGGGCTCGCAGTCGTCGATGCGCGGGTGAGAACGCGACCCAGGCGAGGAGCGCGGCGAGACCGACAGCCGTGAGGATCGCGCTGCCGATGGCCCACGGGCCGAGCTCACGCAGCACGGCGAATCCAGGCCGGCGCGGCAGCACGACCACGTGTCCCTCGCGCGCGCCGAGCACGTCGACCGGGGCCACCCCCGCGGGCCCGTCGTCTCGATTCGCGGCGGCATCGGCGTCCTGCACAAGCGCGATGAGGTGCCGCGCGTCGGCGTCGGCCACGGGCTTGCGCTCCGGCGACAGGACCACGCCGTCGACGGTCACGAAGGCGATCGGCATCCGCGTTTCGAGGTGTCGCGCGAACACGCGACGCACGTCGGCGGCAGGGTCCGCGTCGAGTGCATCCTCCAGCTCTTCCGCGATCGTCTCGGCCAGATGTTGTGCGGCGATGCGGGCCTGCAATCCCGTCGGACGCGACAGCGTCGCGACGACCACCGCCAGTTGCACGACCAGTCCCGACACGAGCAGGCCGAGGCACGCGAGCACGATGCGCCAGTACAGGGACCCGAACCACGCGGTACGCCTCGTCATGGCGTGGTCACGTCCCGGAACTTGTAGCCGACGCCCCACACCGTCAGCAGGCGTTCCGGCTTTGCCGGGTCGACTTCGATCTTCTGACGCAGGCGCTTGACGATGGTGTCGACGTTGCGCTCGGTGACGTGCGTGTCGGGCCCCCACACCCGGCGCATCAGGGCCTCGCGCGAGAAGACGATGCCGGGGTTGGCGGCGAGCACCGCGAGGACGGCGAACTCGTGCGCGGTGGTCTCCACGATGCGGCCATCGGCGATGACCTGATGGCGCGAGGGATCGATCTCGAGACCGTCGCGCGTGATGCGATCGCGCCCAGACGTGGCTGCGACAGCGACGGCGTGTGCGTCGGTGTCTGCCGTGCGGCGCAGCAGCGCGCGGACGCGCGCCATGAGCTCGCGGACGCCGAACGGCTTGGTGAGGTAGTCGTCGGCTCCGCTGTCGAGGCCGAGCACCTTGTCGGTCTCGTCGCGCCGTGCGGTGAGGAGGAGGACGGGGATGCGGCGCGTCGACGGGTGCTGACGCAGGGCGCGGCAGAGCGCGACGCCGTCGATGCCCGGCAGCATGACGTCGGCGATGCACAGATCGTAGGCGCGCGTGCGTGCGGCTTCGAGCGCGGCAAGGCCGTCGAGGAACCTGTCGCTGGTGTGACCATCGAGCGAGAGGTGCAACGAAACGAGGTCGCCGATGGTGGCCTCGTCGTCCACGACAAGGACGTGCGCCATGGTGACAGGCTATCGCGTGACGGCCGCGGCCTGCGCGCGACTCGCCCGTTCACCGAATTTTCACAGGTCTGCCACAACCGCTCCACGAGCCTCCCGTCAGATGTGACAGGACGAGAGACATGGACGTCAGGGGGCTCCACCTCCTGCCGACCGATGTGGTTCTGAAGGCCCAGGGCCCAAAGCCCGAGGCCGACCCCGGAGGAGACGACGACATGCGAGCTTCCACGATGCAGACGACAGTGAAGATGGCCGCGGCGGCCATGGTGTTGACGATGGGTCTGGCGGGCGCGGCGCAGGCGCAGCCGAGGCGCGGCGGTCTTGGATTCGGCCCCGCGGGCGGCCCCGGCTTCGGAGGTCCGGGTGGGCAGTTCGGTCCGCTCGGCGGACTCCTGGCGCTGAACCCCGAGCTGCCGCTGCAGGCACTCGACCTCACCGACGCGCAGCGCGATCAGGTGCGGGCCATCATGCAGAGCCATCGCGAGGAAGGCCGGGCGATCGGCACGAAGGCGCGCGCCGCGCTGGAGGCCCTCCACGCGGCGACGGCGGCGAATGTCGACGAGGCGGGCGCCGCTCAGCAGGCTCAGGCGCTCGGTGCGGCGATCGGCGAGGCCGCCGTTCTGCGCGCCAGGGTGCGAAGCGAGGTCTTCGCCGTCCTGACGCCGGAGCAGCAGGCCAGGGTCAGCGCATTGCAGCAGGCGCGCGAAAAGCGCGCAGAAGAGCGCCGCTCGCGGACGGAGGAGCGCCGCACACGCGGCGAGCAGCGTCGCCAGCAGCGCACCCCGAAGTAGGCCGGAGGCCGGGCTCGGAGAGCCGGCCCTACCCGCTGCTGCGAGAGGTAGGGTCGGCACTCCGGGCCCGACCGTGTGCGTCAGCCCCTGGCTCGCGCGTCGCGCTGGTGGCCTTTGCGGACGACCCACCAGATCAGCAGGGCCACCGTGACGGCGGCTGTAGCCATCGCGGCGAGGAACAGCGCGACGGTCATCACCAGGATGCGCTGGACGCCGAAGCGGGCTTCCACGCGAAGCGGCTCGCTGGCCAGCCTGTCCTTCAGGGGCTGTTCCCACGACAGGATGTTGCCGCGCTCGACGAGGCGGCTCGGCGCGTTGTGGTACGTGACGCGACTCGGGATGTGTAACCTGACGGCAACCAGTTCGTTGCCGTCCCATCCCACGTCGCCGACGGGCCTGCCCGTGATGGCACCGAGCTCCTGCACGTACTGCAGGTCATCGCCAGCGGGCCCGAACGTGTAACGCGCCCACGCGAACGGCGCCAGCGACGGCAGGCGACGCACGTCCTCTGCCTGGATGCGCACCTGCACGAACCGCCGGCCATCGCGCCGCCACGGCCGGCTCACGCGCGTGACGTCCGTCACCGGCGACGTGTACGCCGCGCGAATCGCATCCCTGTCAACGGGCTCGTCGGGGTCCAGCGACACGTCGAGACCGTGGAGCGCCACGAGCGACGCGAGCGACGCGTTCACGACGATGGTGGCCGACCCGTCCAGAGCGACGTAGATCTCCTCTTCGTACTCGTATTGCCTGCCGAACGGGTTGGCGCACGCGGAGAGGAGGGCGAGGGCAAGGACCGCCAGCGCGAGAGTCTGGCGGGAGCGCGACGACATGGTCCTAGTGTACCGGGCGTCCGGTCCCTAGAATGGGGGCTCCCCTTCCCGAGGGTCCGCACGCGTGTCACAACGTCCCATCCTGTTCCTCATCGACGGCAACAACCAGATGTATCGCGCCTATCACGCGATACGCGGGTTGACGGGCCCCGACGGCAAGTCCACCAACGCCGTCTATGGCTTCGTGACGATGCTGCGAAAGCTGATCGCCGATCACAGGCCGACGCACGTGGCTGCCGCGTTCGATCTCGCGGGTCCGACGTTCCGCTCCGCGATGCAGGCCGACTACAAGGCCAACCGCACGCCCATGCCGCCGGATCTCGTCGAGCAGGTGCCCCTCGTCCACCAGGCGTGCGAAGCGATGGGCGTGCGGGTCCTCACGCAGACGACCTACGAAGCCGACGACGTGATCGCCACGCTGGCACTGCGCGGCGTGGCCGCCGGGTTCGACGCGGCGATCGTCACAGGCGACAAGGACTTCTTCCAGCTGGTGGACGGACACGTGCGCGTGTACAACCCGCGCGACGAGGGTGCGTGGTTCGACGCCGACGGCGTGCTGACGAAGTTCGGCGTGCGCCCCGATCAGGTCGTCGACGTGCTCGCGCTCATGGGCGATGCCGTCGACAACGTCAAGGGCGTCCCTGGCATCGGCGAGAAGGGCGCGCGCGAACTGATCGCCACGCACGGCACGCTCGACGCACTGCTCGCCGCCGCGGCCACGCTTCCGCAGAAGCGCTATCGCGAAGCGCTACTCGCGCACGCCGATGACGCGCGGCTCGGCAGGGACATGGTCCGCCTGCACGTCGACGTGCCGGTCGACGTCGAGATCGAGGCGCTGCGATACGTCGGTCCCGACCAGCCACGCTGCTACGACCTCTTCAGCCGGCTCGGATTCAAGTCGCTCGTCACCGAGTTCGCGCCGACAGCCGCCGACGTCGCCCGCGCGTACGAGATCTGCGGCGACGCCGAGGACCTGCGCGCGCTCGCCGCGCGTGTCGTCGACGCCGGCCACTGCTCGCTCCACATCGTCAGCGACGAACGGCCTGCGATGCAGGCGAGTCTCGTGGGGCTCGCCATCGGGCTCGGCGAGGGACGCGCGTGGTACGTGCCGCTGCACCATACGTCGCTCGACGCGTCGCCGAACGTGCCGATGTCGCAGGTGCGCGACATGCTCGGTCCCGTGATCGCGGATCCGGCCATCGCCAAGACGGGGCACGACCTCAAGGCCGCGTCGATCGTGCTCGCACGACATGGCCTCACGCTTGCCGGGATCAAGGACGATGTGATGCTGGCCAGCTACGTGCACGACGCAGCGACGTCGGCGCACGCGATCGAGACGCTGGCGCTCGACAGGCTCGGGTACAGGGCGATGGACAGCGAGCAGCTGCGCGGGAAGGGCGTGCGCGCGCTGCCGATGTCGCAGGTGGCCGTCGAGCACATGACCACGTGGGCCTGCGAACGCGCAGACGTCGAGGTGCAGCTCACAGCGGACCTGCGGCGCACCCTCGAGGACGAGGGCCTCACGCGCGTCTACGAGGACTTCGAACTGGCGCTGCTGCCGGCGCTGTGCGCGATCGAGGAAGCCGGCATCCGCGTCGACACGGCCGTGCTCGGCGCGCTGTCGACGCGCATGGACGCGGAGCTCGAGACGCGATCGGCGCGCATCTTCGAACTGGCGGGCACGACGTTCAACATCAACTCGCCGAAGCAGCTCGGCGAGGTGCTTTTCGAGCGGATGCAGCTGCCCGTGTTGAAGCGTACGGGCAGGGATCGGACGGCGTCGACGGCGGCGGAGGTGCTCGAAGAGCTCGCCCTCACGCACGACATCGCCCGCGAGATCCTCGACTGGCGCGCGATGATGAAGCTGAAAGGCACGTACGTCGACGCGCTGCCGCTGCTCGTCCATCCGGAGACCGGCCGCGTCCACACGACGTTCAACCAGGCCGTCGCCGCCACGGGACGCCTGAGCAGCAGCGACCCGAACCTCCAGAACATCCCGATCCGCACCGAACTCGGGCGCGAGATCCGCGCGGCGTTCGTCGCCGAACCCGGCCACGTGCTGATCTCGGCGGACTACTCGCAGATCGAGCTGCGCGTCCTTGCGCACATGGCGCAGGAACAGAGCCTGATCGACGCGTTCCGGCGTGGCGACGACATCCACGATCAGACGTCGGCGCGCGTGTTCGGCGCCGACAGCGGGCTCGGCACGCACGAACTGCGTCGGCGGGCGAAGATCATCAACTACGCGCTGCTCTACGGAAAGACGGCGTTCACGCTCGCGCGCGACATCGGCGTCACGCAGCAGGCGGCGCAGGCGTTCATCGACGCGTATTTCGCCGGTTACCCGTCGGTGCGCCAGTTCATCGACGAGACCATCGCGCACGCGCGCGACACGGGGACGGTGAGCACGCTCTTCGGACGCCGCCGCCGCGTTCCCGAGCTCACCAGCCGCAACGGCCAGATCCGCGCCGCCGCGGAACGAGTCACCGTCAACTTACCCATTCAGGGCACGGCGGCAGACATCCTCAAGCGCGCGATGATCGACCTCCACCAGGCGCTGCCCTCGGTGCCTGGCCTGCGGATGATCCTCACCGTGCACGACGAACTCGTGTTCGAAGCACCGGAGCACGCCGCAGACGAGGCGGTGGCGCTGGTCAGGCATCACATGGAGCACGCCGTCACGCTCGACGTCCCCCTGGACGTCGACGTCGGCGTCGGCCCCACCTGGCGCGCAGCGAAAGCGTAGGGGACGGCGACCGGCCCGCCTCCGCGCTGACGCGCTACGGCGCGGCAGGCCAACTGGCAACCGGTCGGACACGCCGGCGATCGATTCGGATGGAGGCAACTGGCCCCTACGCGGCGTGACGATGGTAGGCTTCGGGCATGGATTCGAAGCAAATTCTGCTCGAGGCTCTTCAGCTCTCGGAGGAGGAACGAGCTGCCATCGCGGGCGAGTTGATCGAAAGCCTCGACGCCGAGGTCGACGCGGACGCGGAAGCGGCCTGGTCTGCGGAAATTCACCGGCGCGTGCAGGAACTCGAGGCTGGCCGGGTGCTCACCGTTCCCTGGGCAGAAGCACGTCGCCGCATTCGCACGGCCGCTCAGGGTGGCTCGCGATCTTGAGTACCTCGCTGAGGCTTTGGAAGAAGCCGAGGCGAGCACTCGCTGGTACGCCGAACGGAGTCCGTCCGCGGCGCAGGGCTTTGACCTCGAGCTAGAGGCCGCAGAACTGGCGATATTGGAAAGGCCGGAAGCATGGCCAGCGTTCGGCCACGGTACTCGTCGCTATCTCCTCCGCCGGTATCCGTTCAGCATGGTCTACCGGGTCGAGTCTCGTCGAATCATCATCATCGCCGTTGCTCACGCTCATCGACGTCCTGGATACTGGAAGCCCCGAACGGGACGACTTGCCTGACATCCGCTTGCAGTCGAGCATCCAGCCGGCGCGTTCTAGGGTTGGATTTCGGCTCCGAAGGATGAAACGCGATAGGAGAGTTCGATGAGTGCAGCAGCCGCCGCGGCGGCGCAGATCGCAGCCGTCAAAGCCTCAGGGACAATCGTCAGCGTTGAACCTGACGGCTTCATCGCCATTCTCAAGAAGCAGGACAGCCCGCTCGTCGTCCACACGACCACGACGCTTGCCAGGAAGCGATACCGCTACCTCACGAGCTACAAGGGCCTGGCGTTCTTCACCAAGTCCAGGGAGCCGCTCGCACTGCCACGCGGTACCGAGCTCGTGCTCGCGGACAAGATCTGGATTCCTTAGTTTTACGGGCCGGGCACCTGTCCCGCCGTAGCCCGGAGGGCGAAGGTGGAAGCCCGCCGCACGCCGCGAGCATCACTTCCAGCGCAGCTTCGCTTCGTCCCATTCGGCGGTGAAGCGGGCGGCGGCGCCGACATCAGGGTCGTCCGGGAGGCGCTTCACGCGCTCGGGGATGATCGCCTGCGTCACGAGGCGATCGATGTCCGTGCGCAGCTGCACACCGTTGTCGGGCGCCAGCGTCGATCGCACCCACGCCGCGAGCGCGAGGTCCCAGGCCAGTTCGAGATCGCCACGCGCGAGCGCCGCCGCGGGCAACCAGTACGACGCCGCTGACGAATCAGGATGCCGCCCGAGGTGCGCGCGCAGACGCGCCTCGACTTCCGCGTAGACGTCCTCTCGCTCCTCTGGCGGGCGGGTCTGCGCGTACCGATCCATCGCCGTGGCCCACCAGTCGAGCACCTGCTCGCGCTCGGCGTGCGACAGCACGTCCATCTGCTCCAGCACAGGTTCGAGGAGACTTGCCGCGGGACGATAGTCGGCGTCGAGGTACAGCGCCTCGCCGAGGCCGACCACGAGATCGACGCGTCCGCGATCGCTGAGCAACGCCGCCTCGACACTCCGCAGGGCCGTCCGGGCGCTGTCGAGATCCTCCGGCACGCGATTGGTCCGATGCCGCTCGAGCAGGGCGCGCCCGAGGAGCAGACGCGCCTCGTTCTGCACGCCCGGCCGTGCCGCCACCTCTGACGCGGCCGCAATCGCATCGTCGTACATGCCGGCGTTGTAGAGCTGACGCACGCGGGCCAGAGGATCGGGCTGCACCGGCTGCGCCAGGCCGGTCACCTGAGCCGCAACAAGGACCATGCCCGCCAATCCACCACGCACGAAAACAGTAAGTGCTTGCATGTCAGCCACTTCCGAACACCGCCCACCGGCAGCTTGCTATACTCCCGTGGCGTGGTCACTCCAATTGTCGTCGCG
>CAYRAE010000110.1:0-9906 GCA_964422175.1 uncultured Luteitalea sp.
GCGTCACTGCTCGTTGTGGAACAGGGCGGCGCGGCGGGCGCGGACCGAGTCCAGCAACTGCTGCAGGGACACCAGCGTCGGGGCCATCGTCTCGTCGTTCAGCACCGCATCGTCTACCGCGGCGTCGACAGCCGCGTCGGCCATGGCGGCGCGGACGGCCGGCGACGGATGCGCCGGGGGCTCGAGCGAATCGGACTGCCCTGCCTGCGCGAACACCTCGCCGAGCGCGGACTTCAGCGAGCCGGCCCACATGTCGTGTGATGCGGGTTCACTGACCGCATCGGCGACGGCGCCGTCGACGACCTCTCCGGCCGCTGCACCGGACGAGTCCGTATCACCGGCGGCGGCCACGTCGACGGTCTCGCTGACCGCATCGGCGACGACGATGGATTCCGGTGCGGCGGCGACTTCCACAACGGTGATTGGTTCCGCGCTCTCGTCGACGACTTCGTCACTGCCCGCCGGATAGCCTGCCTCGCCGGAGCCGTCGGCGAAGGCGGGAAATCCGGCGGCTACACCGGCAAGGGCGTCGCTGTTGGCGAAGGCGGGGAGCGGGGGTGGTTCGAACGCGATCGGGAGCGGGGGTGGCTCGACGACGTCCTCCGCTGCGACGCTGGTGAACGGTACGGTGTCCGCACCTGCGGGGTCGTGCAGGTCGCTCAGCGCCCATGTCGCGGAGGGACTGTCAGGGATCGCCCAGGGGCCTGTCTCCTCTTCCGCGTGGCCGGCCCAGTGCGGAGAATCGACAACGGTCTCCGGCTCCTGCGCGTCGGTGTCCCATCGGGAGAACGGCGCCGGCGACTCGACCTGCGACTCACCTCCGAACGCCCCACTCCAGAACGGCGACGATTCGTCTGCAGTCACTGCCGATGCCTCGACAGGGCTGGACTCGCTCCCCTGCGCGTCAGCGTCAGCCTCGGCAGATGCGGCAGACCACGCTGACGGTTCGTTGCCTGATGATTCGGCAGCGAAGACGTCGACGAGCGGCGCCAGGATGGTCGGCGCATCCCATACGCCGGGGTCCACGACAGGCGCGGCCGGTTCGACGTGCGCACCATCGCGCGCCGGATGGCCTGCCGCGCCGGAGCCGTCGGCGAAGGCGGGGAATCCGGCGGCTTCGCCTGCGACGTCGACGTCCGGAGTCGCGGGTTCGACGTCGAGCACGGGAACCGGCCACACGCCGGCAGGCTCTTCGCCCTGGAGCACGGGCGGCGTCATCAGCATCGTGGGTGCGTCGGTGTGCGCCGGGTCGAGTTCCACATGCAAGGCGCTGACACCCGCGTCCGCGTGCGCGTCGCCACCGGCGTCGTGCGTGTCAGAGACCGGCGTCGACCATGCGTAGTCGCCGAACCCCTGCGAATCGTTACCCGCATCGAACAACGCCGACGCGACGATCGAGTGCGGTACCGACGCCGTGCCGTCGTCGGTGTGCGAAGTCATGTCACCCGCAGACGCCGGCAGCGCGTCGCCGAGGGCAGCTTTCGCCGACTCGAGCGCGCGCGCCGCGGCCAGGTTGTCCGGCGCCTGCGCGACAGCCTGCTCCAGTTCCGCCACGGCGCTCGCGGCGTCGCCGCTGTCGAGCAGCGCGCGACCGAGGGTCACGCGCGCCGAGACATACGCCGGGTACTGTGCGAGTCCGTCGCGGCACACCTCGATCGCATCGGCGAAGTGGCCGGCGCGGCGATGCTCCTCCGCGAGGGCGGCAAAGGCCGTCGGCGACGCATGCGACTGCATGCGACGCCGGAGCTGTTCGAGCGGGTTCCCGGTCGACATGCGGGGTCTCTCGAGAAAGGCGGCGCTATGGCCGCGCGATCACATCGATCTGCTTGGTCACCGACACCTTGTTGCCAAGCGCGTTGGTCACCGTGAGCTTCACGAAGTAGTCACCGGTCCGCGGGAACTGATACCTGATCACGCGGCCCGACAGGATGATGTTGCGGTCGTCCATGTTCCACTCGTACTGCAGCGACGGCGAGTCGTAGCAGTCGGTGGGTGCGCTCGCGGTGAGCGGGCAATCCCTGGAGAGGCCGGCGTCGAGCGTGACTTCGTCCATCGGATACGGTTCGGTCGGACGCCAGGTGAAGTTGGCGATCGGCTGCCCCGGGAACACGATGGTGCCGAGCGGCACGAGACGGATGGCCACCGATCGCTCGACGGCGTTCATGTAGTCGCCGCTCAGCGGCGTGAACGTCACCTGCACGAGGTTGCCGCCGTCGGGATTACCCGAGAGCCCTCCCGGCGGGGCCGTGTAGATCACCGTCGCGCGACCGTCGGCACCGGTGCTGAAGTGCTTGCTCGACAGCGACCCGAGGTCGACGATGGCACCGCCTACGCGGATGTCGGCGCGCAGCGGCACGTTCGGTCTGGGCTCGCTGTTGGGCCCGCGCGCGGTCACGGTGATCTGCGACGTCGACATGCCGTCGGTGTTGAGGATGTCCGGCGATGCGAGCACCTGGAGCGAGAGGCCGAGTTCCGACGGGCCCGTGGCCTTCGGAATCTCCGGCTTGTTCGTGCAGGCCGCGGTGGCCCACACGCCGGCCAGTGCCAGCAGCAGAAGAGATTTGCGTCGTGCGGTCGTCATGGCTGCACCTGGCCCTACTCGGGGTCCGCCCAGTCGGCGAAGTTGATGCTCATCGAACCGGTCACGGTGACGTCGCGTCCGGTCTGGTCCTTGCCGAAGAACGTCACGTCGGCGATGGTCGAGATGAGGAGCGCGCCGTTGCCGCCACGCAGCGTGACGAGCGGCTTCTCGAGCTTGGCCTGCGCGCGAACGATGCTGAACACGACCGCGGTGGCCTGGTCACTGATCGTCGCGCCCATGGCGCCCTCGAACGCGTACGGAACGTCCTCACCCTGCGCGTTGCGGCCGTCGGTCCGGCGGTACTCCACGCGATAGCGATACAGCGTGACGAGGTTGTTGGTCGTCGGCCCCGTGGGGTTGGTGACGTCCTTCATCGCGAGCGACAGCGTGACGCGCCCGTTGTCCTCGAAGATGCCGCCCTTGGTCATCACGTCCGACCGCAGGACCGACGTGAACGTGCCGCCGCCCTGCTCCGCGCCGGACGCGCCTTCGAGCCGCTGGAGCACGAGGTAGGACGAGGCCTGGCTCGTGCGCACGGTGCTGCTGCAGCCCGCGACGAACGTGGCGGCGCCCGCCACCAGGACGAGGACGGCAGCGCGCATCGTGCGGCTCCGGCCTGACTGCGTGAGATATCGCGTAAGTCTCATTTGACGGGTCCTCCGTCACGCAGGATGCGCGGCGTGATGAAGATCAGGAGCTCGCCTTCGTCGTCGGTCGCCGTGTCGCGCCGGAACAGCCGGCCGACCAGCGGCAGGCGGTGCAGGCCCGGCGTGCGGTCCTCGGTGAACTGCGTGGTGGCTTCGTTGATGCCGCCGATGACCGTGGTGCCCTGGTCGGCCACGAGCACGCGCGTGGTCACGCGCTGCGTGTTGATCGATCGGTTGCCGTTGGCCTCGATCTGGCCCGGCGATCCGTTGTCGACGTCGACGTCGAGGATCACCGTGTTCGCCTCGGTGATGCGCGGCGTCACGTTGAGCGTGAGGGCCGCCGTCTTGAACTGCACCTGCGGCACGGGCTGGATCACGTTCACGCCCTCGCCGGCGCCCGGCGTCTGCAGCGTGGTGTAGGGAATCTCCTGGCCGCGCGTGATCGTGGCCTTGATGTTGTTCTGCGTCACCACGCGCGGACGGAGCATGATGCTCACCCGGCCCTGCGTCTCGAGGGCCGACAGCGCCACGTCGAGGTTGAACGCGCCGTTGACGCTCCCGAGCTTGATGAACGCGTTGTCGACGGCGGTGTTGATGGTGCCCGCCGTGCCGCCGGTGTTGATCGAGTTCGGGAACGCCATCTTCGTGGTGTTGCCGAGTTCGGGCGTCGCCGCGCCACCGAAGCCCCACAGGAGCCCGAGCTCGCGCGCCGCGCTCTTGCTGGTCCGCACGATGCGCGCCTCGATCTCGACCTGCGCCTGCGGGCGATCGAGTTCGGCGATGAGCTGCTCGGCCTTGGCCAGACCGTCGGGGATGTCGAAGAGGATCAGGGTGTTCGTGTTCTCATCCACCTGGATGTCGCCGAACGTCGTCATGCCCGACTTCTTGACGAGGGGCGCCAGGTCCTTCGCGTTGGCGTAGCTGAGGCGCGACGTCTTGTATTCCTTCTTCGACACGGCCAGCTCGCGCATCCGCTCTTCGGCCTGCTTGCGGCGGTCGGCGGCCTCGTTCGAGAAGGTCTGCGTCGGCGCGATCCTGACGATGGTGCCGTCGACGCTGTAGGCGAGCTGGTTGGCGCGGAGAATCATCTCGAGCGCCTGATCCCACGGCACGTCACGGAGTGCGACGTCGACCACGCCCTTGACGCCCGGGTCGAGCACCAGGTTGAGCCCGGTCACCTCCGCCAGCGTGCGAAGCACGGCGCGCAGATCCACGCCCTCGAAGTCGAGCGAGATGGGGAACCCCGTATACCGGCCGTCGGCCATCGCCTTGGCATCCGGCAGTTGCACGGTCTGCGGCGCTGCGGGAGCGACGGCTGGCGGCGCGGCTGGTACGGGCGGTGTCGCCGCGGCGCGACGCGTCGTCCGTGGCGGCGCGGCGCTCGCCGGACGCGGCGTGGCCGGTGCGGACGCGGGTACGACCTCGGGGCCAGACGCCGGAGCTTTGGCCGCCACCGCGGTGGGCGCCGACGCCTTGCCGAACGCGCGACTCTGCGCCTCATCGTCTCGGCGCGCGCGCTGATTCGGATCGCCGATCGTGATGACCAGCGACTTCTGGTCGGCCGACGGCCGCACCTTGTAGAGGAAGGTGCCGTTCAGATCCACCACCAGCCGCGTGACCACAGGCGTCACGCTGTGGCGCGCCACGCGCACGCGGCGCACCAGCCCGGTGTTGACGGCCGTGGTAGCTGCGACCTTCGGTGTGACCCCGGCGAAGTCCAGCACCAGTCGTGCGGGCGACGCGTCGGGAATCTGTACCGCCGAGGCCGTCAGCTTGCCATCGCCCTCGACGGTGATGAGGACGTCACCGTCCCCGCTCGCCGTGCGGAGCGCCGTCAGTGTGTGCGCGGCTTCGGATTCGGGGGCTGTGGCCTGGGCGGCCAGGCGAGCCATCAGGGGTGGTGACACGCGCCACGGCGTGTCGATGACCAGGCGCTGTCCATCCTGGACCTGCTGCGGGATCTCGCGCGGCTCACGCCCCACGCTCGACGCCAGCGTCGCGGCGGACGCAGTGACGGCGAGAACGGCGGTGAGGACGGCGAGGATCGGCGTGCGCGGGCGCATCATCGGTTCTCCTCGGGGGTTCTCAGGGTCTTGCGGATTTCACGCTGCTTCACGGGCGACAACGGGTCGTCCACCCGCTGCACGAAGATCACGGCGTCTTTGGCGACCACCTTGACGGCACCGTCGAGGAGGGAATCGCCGGGGCGAAGGGTGTAGCTCTTCTTGTCCGGGGCCTGGACGATCGCGAGCAAGGCGCCGCCGCTGCGCAACACGCCGCGGACCGCCAGCTCGTTGATGAGCAGCCCCTTGGTGCCCGCGGTGCGGTCGCCCGCCGGCAGGCGCGAGTCGCCACGCGAGAGCAGGCTCACGAACGGATCGCGGCGCCCGGCCGGGTCGTACCCGACGCGGTCTTCCGAGACGACGGGAGCCTGCGCAGCCGCGGCCGTGGCCGACGCGCGCGACGCCGGTGGCGCGGCAGGCGTGCTCTTGTCGTTGGTCGCGGCGCGTGCCGTGACGGGCAGCGCGACGACCAGCGCCAGCAGAACGAGGCGGATGGGGGTGATGGGCATGGCGGACACCTCAGCGAGCGGCCGTCGGCGGACGGGCGCCGGCGGCACCGGGGCGCGTGTTCCCTGCCGCGGCGGGTGCGGCGGGCGCCTCCAGGAGGACGAACGTGGTGACGGTGCACTGCGCGTCGACAGTGGCCGGCGTCGGGTCGTTGGCGGTGTGCGCCTTGATCTGGATGCCCGAGATGTTGATGATGCGCGGCATCCGGCTGACCTTGTCGAAGAACGCACCGAGGTCGTGGTACGTGCCTTCGAGCTGCAGCGAGATTGGCCACTCGGCGTGCTGCTGCTTCTGCGCCACCGCCTGCGGCTTGAAGCCGCGGATGGTGAGGCTCGACTGCGTGGCGAGCGTCTGGATGCGCCGCAGCAGGTCGCCGACGTCCTTCTGCTCCGGCAGCACGTTGCGCAGGGCCGCGAGGCGCGCGGTCTGCTCCGCGATCCCCGCCCGCAGCTCGGGCAGTCGCTTCTCGTCGATCCGCGCGCGCGCGTTCTCCACCTCGATCTTCTGGGCGTCGGCCTGAGTCTTCGCCACCTTGGCGGCCATGTCCGTGCCGTAGAAGTAGTAGTGCGCGCCGAAGAGACCCGCCGCGAGCACCACGTACAGGGCCACCTGGCCCCACCAGGGCAGCTTCTTGAGTCCGAGTTCCATGGCCATGGTCCTCAGCGACGGCCCGCGCGCGCCGCCGGGGCGGCGGGGGCAGGCTCCGCAGGCGTCTCGATGGCGCCCATCGGGAAGGCAGCCTTGACGGTGAACTTCATCAGGTCGCCTTCCCCGCGCCCGTTCTCGACTTCGGTGTTGATGATTTCGACAGGACGGTTGAACGCCCCGGAGTTCTCGAGGTTGCCGATGAGGTCCGACAACGCCGTGAGCGTGGTCGTGCGACCCTCGATGGTCACGTCGGCGCCCGCCTGCTGCATCTGCGTGAGCCACAGGCGCTCGGGCAGCTGGCGGCTGACCTGATCGAGCAGGAGCACCGGCGAGCGCTGTCCCTTGCGGAGCTGCTCGATGAGCGCGACGCGCTGCTGCAGCAGCGCTTCCTGCTCCTCGAGCTTCGCGCGCTCGTCCTTGACGGACTTGAGGCGTGTCTCCTCGGCCCTGGCCTGTTCGAGCTGGAGGTCGGCGTTGCGCTGCTGCGACTGCAGATCGAGATGCCGATAGCCCGTGGCCGCGGCGCCCGCGAGCACGATGATGGCGCCGAGGATGTGGATCTTGTTGGCGCTCAGCCCCGAGAACGCCGGCGTTTTCGCGACGTGCTGTTCCGAGGCGAGCAGGTTGACGCGAATCATCGGTCCCCCATCCGGCGCAGGGCCAGTCCGACGGCGACGGTCGATGCCGCGGCGGCTTCGGTCAGCACGGGCACGCCGAACTTCGCGGCGTCGAAGCTGATGGTCTTGAACGGGTCGAGCACCTCGACGGGATAGCCGAGGCGGTCGTGGAGGGCCTCCACCAGGCCGCTCACCTGCGAACCGCCGCCCGTGACGAGCAGCAGGTCGATGTGATCCGCACCGGTGGTGCCGCGGAAGAAGTCGAGCGTCTTCTGCACCTCGAGGAGCATGGCCTCGGTGACCATCTGGAGGCTCGGCCCTGTCTGCGTGGGGTCGAGGCCGTCGGCCGGGTAGCCGCGCTTGAGCAGGTCGGCGCTCTCCTGCGCGATCTGGAAGTCCTTCTGGAGGGCTTCGGTATAGGCGTTGCCGCCGATCGGCACGTCGCGCGTGAACAGCGACTGGTCGCCGCGCACGATGTTGATGTTGATGGCGCTCGCCCCGATGTTCAGGAGGGCGACGATGGCGTCGCGGGCCCCGTAGTTGGCTTCGTAGGCGTTCTGGAGCGCGAAGGCGTCGACGTCGACGATGGCGGGCACGCGGCCGGCCTGGGCGATGACGCCCGTGTAGTCGGCGATCGTCTCCTTCTTGGCGGCCACCAGGAGGACGTCCATCGTGGCGCCTGCCGCAGCACCCTTGGGCGGCCGCGTCAGGATCTGGTAGTCGAGGTTGACGTCCTGGATGTCGAACGGGATGTACTGTTCGGCTTCCCAGGTGATCGACGTCGCCAGCTCGGTGTCGGTCATGGCCGGCAGCGTGATCTTCTTGACGATCACGGCATTGCCCGACAGCGAGGCGGCCACGTCGCGGTTCTTGATGCCGAGCCGTTCGAAGAGACGGCGAATCGCGTCGGCCACGGCGGTGCCGTCGATGATGGCCCCGTCGACGATGGCGTCGGGCGGGAGCGGCTCGATGCCGAACGCGACGACTTTCCAGCCCTTGCCGGAGGCTTTCAGTTCGACAGCCTTGATGGCGCTCGATCCGATGTCCAATCCGACGACTGGCTTCTGCTTGCGGAACAGCACGTCGACCTCACTCACTGGAGACGTCCCCGGGCCCGGCCCAACTGCCGAGGCGCGCAGGTTCGTAACCGTCCCTGCTATAGGCAAGGGCGGTGCCAACCAGAATTGCAATCAAATGAGTGGGGAACGAGGTCGGGTGTGCGATATCTGCTATCGGACCTCGTCTGTACGCTGGCAGAATTGTGACAGGGGGGTCGGATTGCCGGCACGGGGAACGGGAAATGCCGAATGCCGAATGCCGAATGCCGAATGTCGGGAATGCACATTCCGGGCAGCGGGCACCGGACTCAAGGTAGGCGGTCTCCGGGTACCACGGCTTCTCTCCTGCCGTGTAGCCGCCGGATTCATCCGGCGGTCAGTGCTTGACACATGGCGCCGGCGCCCACTATCATTTCCTTTTGCTGTGTGTCAGCAAGGAGTCAAAGGGTCATCATGAGCACGTTCATTCCGAGCGCCAAGTCCATCGAGCGACGCTGGCACGTCATCGATGCGTCGGGCCAGTCGCTCGGGCGGGTGGCCAGCCTGGCCGCCAAGGTCCTGCAGGGCAAGCACAAGCCGACGTACACCCCTTATATCGACTGCGGCGATCACGTCGTGGTGGTGAATGCGGGTCAGGCCGTGCTGACCGGGCAGAAGGAAGAACAGAAGATGTACCGGTATCACAGCGGTTTCGAGGGCGGGCTGCGCGAAGAGCGTGCCAAGGACCTGCGGAAGCGCCGTCCGGCCCGTCTGATGGAGGAAGCCATCCGCGGCATGCTCCCGAAGACGAAGATGGGCGACCAGATGTACCGGAAGCTCAACGTGTACGAGCGCGGCGATCATCCGCACGCGGCGCAGCAGCCCCAGTCCCTCGAGGTCCAGTAAACGTGTCAGTCATCCAGTACTACGGCACCGGGCGTCGCAAGTCTTCGACGGCTCGGGTGTTCCTGCGCCCTGGCACCGGCCAGATCACCATCAATCACAAGCCGATTGCCGACGCGGTCAACACCGAGTCGCTCCGTCTGCAGGTCCGCGCCCCGCTCGTGCTCACCGAGACGCTCGACAAGTTCGACGTGGTGGCCACCACGGCCGGCGGCGGCATCTCCGGGATGGCTGGCGCCCTGCGTCTCGGCATCGCGCGCGCGCTGTGCCTCTATAGCGGTGACCTGCGCGGTCGCCTGAAGAAGGCCGGTCTGCTCACGCGCGATCAGCGTGCCAAGGAACGGAAGAAGTACGGCCTGGCGGGCGCCCGCAAGCGCTTCCAGTTCAGCAAGCGTTAACCCTGCTGTTTGGCCGGCGTAGACCGGCCTTGTGTGTCTCGTGTTGGAGGAAGCTTGACCCCGATCGCTGTCAAAGACCTGCTGGAGGCCGGCGTGCATTTCGGCCACCAAACCAAGCGCTGGAATCCGAAGATGAAGCCCTACATCTTCGGCGAGCGCAATGGCATCTACATCATCGACCTCGGCAAGACCGCGCGCCTGTTTCGCGATGCCGAGCAGTTCGTGATGCAGTTGGCCGCCGAGGGCCGGACGCTGCTGTTCGTCGGCACCAAGCGGCAGGCGCAGGACGCGATTGCGGAGGAAGCCGCCCGCTGCGGCATGTTCCACGTCAACCAGCGCTGGCTGGGAGGGCTGCTCACCAACTTCACGACGATTCAGCGCAGTCTCGCCCGTCTGCGTGATCTCGAGGCCATGGAAACCGACGGCCGGTACGACGTGCTCTCGAAGAAGGAGATCGCGCGGCTCGAGAAGGAGAAGCGCAAGCTCCAGAAGAACCTGGACGGCA
>CAYRAE010000111.1:0-2086 GCA_964422175.1 uncultured Luteitalea sp.
CCGAGCTTCGCACCGAAACGATGACGGTCAACATGGGGCCGCAGCACCCCGCCACACACGGCGTGCTGCGTCTCGTCGTCGAGCTCGACGGCGAGGAGATCGTGAGCGCGGAGCCCACGATCGGTTACCTCCACACCGGGATCGAGAAGACCGCCGAGCAGAAGAAGTGGCAGCAGATCGTGCCACTCGTCGAGCGGATGGACTACCTCGGGCCGCACTCCAACGCGCTGGCCTACGTGATGTCGGTGGAGAAGCTCCTCGGCATCGAGGTGCCCGAGCGCGTACAGGACATCCGCGTGCTCATCGCGGAGCTGCAGCGGATCACCAGTCACCTCGTGTGGCTCGGCACCCACGGCATGGAAGTGGGCGCCATCACGATGATGATGTACTGCTTCCGTGAACGGGAGCTGCTGCTCAACATCAACGAGCTCCTCGCCGGCTTCCGCCTCTTCCCGAGCTACCTGCGGATCGGCGGCCTGCGGGAGGACCTGCCCTACGGGTTCCACGACGCCGTCAACGCCTTCCTCGACCGCTTCCCCGCGAAGGTCGACGAATACGAGGGCATGCTGACGAAGAACTCGATCTGGATCGGCCGGACGAAGGGCGTGGGCATCCTCACGAAGCAGGACGTGCTCGACTGGGGGCTGCTCGGGCCGATCGCCCGCGCGTCCGGCGTCACCTACGACGTGCGCAAGGCGTTCCCGTACCTCACGTATCCCAACTACGACTTCAAGGTCTGTTCCGACGAGGACGGCGACGTGTACGCGCGCTATCGCACGCGCGTGGCCGAGATGCGCGAGAGCTGGAAGATCTGCAAGCAGGCCATCGCACGCATTTCTCCGACGGGCGCGTGGGGCGTCGACGACCCGCGCATCGTCCCGCCGCCCAAGGACAAGGTCTACTCGGAGATGGAAGCGCTGATCCAGCACTTCCTGATCCACTCACAGGGCTTCACGGTGCCCGAAGGCGAGGCCTACGTCCCCATCGAAGGTCCGCGCGGCGAGCAGGGGTTCTACGTCGTGTCCGACGGCGCCAACAGGCCGGTGCGCGTCAAGTCGCGTCCGCCCACGTTCCTGGCGCTCCAGGCCCTGCCGAAGCTGATCGCCGGCGGCCTCATCGCCGACGTGATCGCCGTGATCGGATCGGTGGACGTGGTCATGGGAGATTCGGATCGATGAGTTTCCATCCGCAGATGCCCTATGGCGAGGGCTGGCACAAGAGCGAGCGCTTCATTCCCGAAGAGGGGCAGGCGTTCGCGTTCACGCCGGAGCATCGTGCCCAGCTCGAGGAGCTGTGCACGCACTATCCGCCGGAGCGCCGGCGGTCGGCGATCATCTCGGCGCTCTACATGGTGCAGGCGCAGCAGGGGCACATCAGCGGCAGCGCGATGCGTCACGTGGCCGAGGTGATCGGCTGCAGTCCGGCCGAGGTCGAGGACGTCGTCACGTATTACGTGATGTTCTTCACGAAACCCGTCGGCACGTACGTGCTCCAGGTGTGCCGCACGCTGTCGTGCGCGCTCAACGGCGCGGAGAAAGTGACGGCGGCGCTCTGCAAGCACCTCCACGTGCAGCCCAACGAGACGACGGCCGACGGCATGTTCACCGTGATGGAGTTCGAGTGTCTCGGCGCCTGCGATCGGGCGCCGGTGATCATGGTCAACAACGAGCACTGGCACGAGTGCCAGCAGCCCGAGGACGTGCCGGCGCTCATCGAGGGCCTGCGCTCGCGCGGCCTCGCCGCGCTCACCGGCTGCCACCTCGTGAAGGAGCGCGCCTGAGTCATGTTCGAGCCGGTCCTGACCAAGTACGTCAACGAGCCGAACGGCTACACGCTGGACTTCTACGTCGAGCACGGCGGCTACCAGGCGATGAAGACGGCGCTCGGGATGACGCCCGACGCCATCGTCGACAGCGTGAAGAAGTCGGGGCTGCGCGGCCGCGGCGGCGCGGGCTTCCCGACGGGGCTGAAGTGGTCCTTCGTGCCGAAGGACAACCCGAAGCCGAAGTACCTGTGCGTCAACGCCGACGAATCGGAGCCGGGCACGTTCAAGGATCACGTGCTGCTCGAGCGCAATCCGCACCTG
>CAYRAE010000111.1:2186-8706 GCA_964422175.1 uncultured Luteitalea sp.
GCCGTGGTCGGGCTCTACGGATGCCCGACGGTGGTCAACAACGTCGAGACGATCTGCAACGTGCCCATCATCATCGAGAAGGGCGCGGAGTGGTACGCGGCCATCGGACCCGAGAAGAACACGGGGCCGAAGCTGTTCTGCATCAGCGGCCACGTGAAGAAGCCCGGCGTGTACGAAGGTCCGATGGACACCACGCTGCGGCAGTTGATCTACGACTACGCCGGCGGCATCCGCGGCGATCGGCAGATCAAGGCCGTGATCCCCGGCGGATCCTCGACTCCCGTCCTGCTGCCCGACAAGCTCGACACGCATCTGAGCTTCGACGGCATGGCGGCCGCCGGATCGATGCTCGGATCGGCCGCCGTCATCGTCATGGACGAGACGACGAGCATGGTGTGGGTGGCGAAGAACCTCATCCACTTCTACAAGCACGAGTCGTGCGGCAAGTGCACGCCGTGCCGCGAGGGCGTGGACTGGCTCTACAAGATCCTCGACAAGATCGAGCGCGGCGATGGCGAGCCTCGCGACGTGGAACTGCTCCTGAGCGTGTGTGACAGCATCGGCGGCAAGACGCTGTGTCCGTTCGGCGACGCCGAGATCGCGCCGGTGCTGAGCACGATCCAGCACTTCCGCGCCGAGTACGAGACCTACATCACGACGGGCACCTCGCCCGTGCAGAGCGACTTCCGCGCGGCCGAGCCCGTGGGCGCCCACTAGCGAGAACCGCCCGTGCCGACGATCACTCCCAGTCTCGTCTTCCAGTTCACGCTGCTCCTCGTCGTCTTCTTCGCGCTGCAGATCTCGGCAGCCGTGCTCGTCTACTTCGAGCGGAAGATCTCGGGCTGGGCGCAGCAGCGCGTGGGCCCCAACCGCGTGGGTCCGCTCGGGCTCCTCCAGCCGCTGGCCGACATCGTCAAGCTGATCTTCAAGGAGGAGCTGCGGCCGCAGGCGGCCGACAAGTGGCTCTTCTACCTGGCGCCGATCCTCTCGGCCACGACGGCATTCGCGGCGTTCGCGGTGATCCCGTTCGGCCTGCCGACGACGTTCTTCGGGTTACTGGAGACGCCGGTGCCGCTGCAGATCGCGGACCTGAACGTCGCGGTGCTCGTGATCTTCGCCATCACGTCGATGGGCGTGTACGGCATCGTGCTCGCGGGCTGGGCGTCCAACAGCAAGTACTCGCTGCTCGGCGGCCTGCGCAGCGCGGCGCAGATGATCAGCTACGAGCTCGCCTACGGCATGGCGCTCGCCTCCGTGCTCGTGATCGCCAATTCGCTCTCGCTGCGCGAGATCGTGGATCAGCAGGCCGGCGTGTGGTGGCTCTTCGGCGCGCTGCCCGTGCCGGCGTGGTACGTGTTCCTGACGCCTGTCGGATTCTTCATCTTCTTCGTCGCCGGGATCGCGGAGACCAACCGCGCGCCGTTCGACTTCCCTGAAGCCGAGCAGGAACTGGTGGCCGGCTATCACACCGAGTACAGCTCGATGTCGTTCGCGCTGTTCTTCCTGGCCGAGTACGTGAACATGGTCGTCGTCTGCGGTGTGACGGTGAGCCTGTTCCTCGGCGGCTTCTACCTCCCGGGCCTGCCCGACTGGCTGGGACCCCTGTGGTTCCTGCTGAAGCTGGCGGTGCTCCTGTTCTTCTACATCTGGATGCGCTGGACGCTGCCGCGCTACCGCTACGACCAGCTGATGGACTTCGGCTGGAAGCGGTTGCTGCCGCTCGCAATCGTCAACCTGCTGGTGACGGCGGCCGGCGTCCTCTACTGGAGCTGAGATCGTGGCCCCCTGGCTCTTCTACGTGTTCGCCACCATCGCCATCGTCGCGTCGGTCGGCGTCGTCGGGCAGCGCAATCCGATGTACAGCGTGCTGCTGCTCATCGGATCGTTCGTCGCGCTCGCCGGCCTCTATGTCGGCCTCGACTCGCCGTTTGTCGCCGTCACGCAGATCGTTGTCTACGCCGGCGCGATCATGGTGCTCTTCCTGTTCGTGGTGATGCTGCTCAACGCGCCGCGCGAGGACGTGGCGCCCGGCGCGCAGATTCCGATTCCCGGCGGCGTCAAGGTGTTCGGCGTCGTCTTGTCGGTGTCGATGGCCGCGATGCTGTTCTGGGCGCTCACGGCGCTGCGCGCGACGCCGCTCGACGCCGATCCGCAGACGGCCGGACGCGTCGAGTCGGTGCACGAGATCGGCGTGGTGCTGTTCCGCGACCACGCCTTCGCGTTCGAAGTCACGTCGCTCCTCATCCTCGTCGCCATGGTCGGGGCCGTTGTCCTGGCCAGGAAGACCGTCTGAGGTCCCACATCCGCCGATGATCACGCTGAACCACTACCTGATCCTCTCCGCGCTGCTCTTCAGCATCGGGACCGCCGGCATCTTCCTGCGCCGGAACGTCATCACGCTGCTGCTGTCGGTGGAGATCATGCTCAACGCCGTGAACCTGACGTTCGTGGCCCTGGGCCGACACCACGGATCGGTCGAGGGCCAGATCATCACGTTCTTCGTGATGACGGTGGCGGCCGCCGAGGCGGCCGTCGGCCTGGCGATCGTCATCGCCCTGTTCCGGCACCGGGAGACGCTCACGCCCGACGCCTTCACCTCCCTCAAGTGGTAGGGCGACAGACGACGATGCTCGCGCTCATCATCCTCGTACCGTTCATCGGATTCCTGATCAACGCCTTCCTCGGCCGGCGCCTGCCCAAGTCCGTGTCGGGCGGCGTGGCCGTCGGCGCACTGCTGGTGTCGTTCGGCCTGTCGCTGGCGTCTGCCGCGCAGATCTTCGGCGCGCCGGCCGACCATCGCGTCATCGAGCAGACGCTCTGGACGTGGATGACGTCGGGCGACTTCACCGTCCCCGTCACGCTGCGGCTCGATCCGCTGTCGACGCTGATGATTCTCGTCATCACCGGCATCGGCTCGCTGATCCACATCTACTCGACGAGCTACATGCACGAGGAGCGCGACAGCGAGTACGCGCGCTACTTCTCGTACCTGAACCTCTTCGTGTCGTTCATGCTCACGCTGGTGCTGGGCGCGAGCTTCCCGATCATGTTCGTGGGCTGGGAAGGCGTGGGCCTCTGCTCCTACCTGCTCATCGGGTTCTGGTACACGAAGAAGTCAGCGAACGACGCCGGCAAGAAGGCGTTCATCGTGAACCGCATCGGTGACTTCGCGTTCATCCTCGGCATGTTCGGCGCCTTCACGGCGTTCGGCACGCTCGACTTCAAGGCCATCGCCGAGCAGGTCGCCGCGATGCCCGTGGAAGTGACGTGGGGCGCGCTGTCGGTGACCACGCTGCTGTTCTTCATCGGCGCGACGGGCAAGTCGGCGCAGATTCCGCTGTACGTCTGGCTGCCCGACGCGATGGAAGGGCCGACGCCGGTGTCGGCCCTCATCCACGCGGCCACGATGGTCACGGCCGGCGTGTACATGATCGGCCGCAACGCGGAGCTGTTCGCGCACACGCCGGAGACGCTGCAGGTGGTGGCCGTGATCGGCGCGTTGACGGCGCTGATGGCCGGCACCATCGGCCTCGTGCAGAACGACATCAAGCGCGTGCTCGCGTACTCGACGGTGTCGCAGCTCGGATACATGTTCCTGGCGATGGGCGTCGGCGCGTACTCGGCCGGTGTGTTCCACCTCTACACGCACGCGTTCTTCAAGGCGCTGATGTTCCTCGGCTCCGGCTCGGTGATCCACGCGATGGCCGGCGAGCAGGACATGCGCAGGATGGGCGGGCTGAAGAAGTACATGCCCATCACGTACTGGACGTTCGTGATCGGCGCGGCGGCGATCGCCGGCGTGCCGCTGCTCTCCGGGTTCTTCAGCAAGGACGAGATCCTCTTCCAGACGTACTACTCGGGCCACACGGGCCTGTGGGTGATCGGCGCGCTGACCGGCCTGCTGACGGCCTGCTACATGTTCCGGCTGATCTTCATGACGTTCCACGGCGAAGCGCGCTTCGAGGTGGGGGGCCATGGCGATGCCGCACACGCGCACGACTCGCATGGGCACGATGCCCACGACTCGCATGGACATGGCCACCACGGGGCACCGCACGAATCACCATGGCCGATGGCGATGCCGCTCGTGGTCCTCGCGCTCGGTTCGGTGCTGGCCGGGTACGTCGGCGTTCCGCATGCCCTGGGCGGCAGCAACGCCATCGAGACGTTCCTGCACCCGAGCTTCCATCCGGCGTCAGTCGTGAGCGACAGCGCGGGACATGGCGAAGCCGCGTCCCACGCTGGAGTGGACGGGCATCCCGCGCCTGCGGACGACCACGGTGCCGGCCACGACGACCCGGCCAAGACGCAGACCGAGCTTGCGCTGATGGGCGTGTCCACGGTGCTCGCGTTCGTGGGCATCGGCCTCGCGGCGTTCTTCTTCCTGAAGCGGCCCGACGCCGCCGACGGCGCGGCGGAGAGCCTGGCGCCCGTGCACAGGCTGTTGCTGAACAAGTACTACGTTGACGAGATCTACGACGCGGCGGTGGTCCATCCGCTGCGTGATGGTTCGACGTCCGTGCTCTGGAAGACGATCGACGTCCGCGTGATCGACGGCATCGTCAACGGTACGGGGTATCTGGTGCGCGAGTCGGCGGGGGCGTTACGCCTGCTGCAGACCGGCTCGTTGCGCGTCTACGCGGCATCGCTCTTCACGGGCGTGCTGCTGGTCCTGGGCTACTTCCTCGCGCGATGACCTTTCCGCTCCTGACTCTCACCGTCTTCGCCCCGCTCGTCGGCGCGCTCTGTCTGCTGGCCATCCCGAACAAGGGTGGTGAGCAGAACGCGCTCGTGCGCAACGTCGCGCTGGGTATATCGCTGGTGGTGTTCGCTCTCACGCTGGCGGTCTGGGGGGCGTTCGACGGCACGTCGGCCGACTTCCAACTCGTGGAGCGCGTGCCGTGGATTCCGGCGTTCGGCATCGACTACCATCTGGGGCTCGACGGCATCAGCCTCTGGCTCGTCGTGCTCACGGGTTTCCTGACGCCGCTCGCGCTGCTGTCGTCGTGGCACGGCGTCGATCGCAAGGTGAAGGAGTTCTGCTTCTTCGTACTCGCGCTCGAAGCGGGCATGCTCGGCGTGTTCGTGGCGCTGGACCTGTTCCTCTTCTACATCTTCTGGGACGCGATGCTCATCCCGATGTACTTCCTCATCGGGATCTGGGGGTACGACCAGCGCGTGTACGCCGCCGTCAAGTTCATCCTCTACACGATGGCCGGCAGCGTGCTCATGTTCATCGCCATCATCGGGCTGGCGGTCATCCACGCGCAGACGACGGGGCAGTACAGCTTCAATCTCCTGCAGCTCTATCGCCTCTCGATCGACCCGCAGACGCAGTTCTGGTTCTTCCTGGCCTTCGCGCTCGCGTTCTTGATCAAGGTGCCGCTGTTCCCGTTCCACACGTGGCTGCCCGACGCGCACGTGCAGGCGCCCACCGCGGGCTCGGTCATCCTGGCGGGCGTGCTCCTCAAGATGGGCACGTACGGCCTCATCAGGTTCGCGTTCCCGCTGTTCCCCGACGCGGCGCTGCAACTGGCGCCCTACATCGGGACGCTCGCCGCGATCGGCATCGTGTACGGCGCGCTCGTCGCGATGGTGCAGCCCGACATGAAGAAGCTCGTGGCCTACTCGTCGGTGAGCCACATGGGCGTGATCGTGCTGGGCATCTGTGCGTCGAACCAGCAGGGCCTGCAGGGCGCGATCTTCCAGATGCTCGCGCACGGCGTGAGCACGGGCGGCCTCTTCCTCATCGTGGGGATGCTGTCGGACAGGCGGCATACGCGGCAGATCGCCGAGTACGGCGGGCTGAAGCACGTGACGCCGCGGCTCGTGGCCGTCTTCCTGCTCATCACGCTCGCGTCCATCGGCATGCCGCTCACCAACGGCTTCATCGGCGAGTTCTTCTCGCTGCTCGGCACGTATCGCTGGCGGCCGGGCCTTGCGGTGGTCGCCACGACGGGGGTGATCCTCTCGGCCGTCTACATGCTGTGGATGTTCCAGCGCGTGAACTACGGCGCGCTCACCAACCCGAAGAACAAGGCGCTGCCCGACCTCGAGCCGCGCGAGTGGGCCGCGATCGGCCCATGCGTGGTGCTCGCGTTCGTCATGGGCGTGTTCCCCAACATCTTCCTGACGCCGATGGCGCCGGCCGTGGATCGGCTCGTCGAGCGGCTGCACGCGCAGCGGCCCGCCTACGCTGACGCGACGGTGTCGTCGCCCCGCGTGGCGTCGGCTGACGCGGAGGTGGCCCGATGATGACCGACCTGCAGGCAATCATGCCGATTCTCATCGTCACGCTCACCGCGATCGTGACGATGCTCGCCGAGGCGTTCCAGCCGCGCGACGAGCGCGTGCCCCTCGGCGGACTCGGACTCATCGGCCTTGCCGGTGCCGCTGCCGCGTCGGTGCTGCTGTGGGGACGCGATCTCACCGGCTTCGGCGTGATGCGCGCCGACAACTTCGCGCTGTTCTTCAACGTCACGCTCTGCGTCATCGGCGTCCTGACGATCCTGTTCTCGGC